>NZ_CAWPKW010000235.1:0-4085 GCF_963888615.1 Brasilonema octagenarum UFV-OR1
ACAGTTCCATCAGGAGTGACTTGTTGAGTGACTTGTTGTGCTGTGGCTGTATCTAGAAAAGTTAAACTCCCTATGGCGCATAGGGGTAAGGTGAATAAAATTAGTGAATGCCAACCCTGTTTCATGATCAACTCCAAATCTAAAATTCAGCGATTGTGAGTAAGCGAGTCTGAGCCTGTTAATAGAAATTTTCAGTAATCTACTGGGAACGAGGCATTAGTTGAACCCTTCAGGCAAACAAGGGCGAGCATTTCTTAAATTCTGTTGTAATTTTTTTCCAGTGATTGTATTTCACCACAGATGCTGATAGATATATTGACTTGTGAGCATTTGCGTGCATCTGCGTGCATCTACAGTTCCAAGTAGCGAGCAGAGCGAAAACGATGCTACATCTTGTCTTAAAAGAATAAATCTAGTTTAATCAAGAATTGATACAAATCTTAAATATTTTCTCAGAGAAATTTAAACATTTGCTTTTGGAGTTGATACATCTTGGCTCTAGTTTCTACACACTTCTTAATAAAGCCACAGAGAAATGCCAAAACGTTCTAATCTAAAAGCTGACTGGGTTAATTTTTTTTAGCAGTCTTGAGGGCAGCAGTCTTAATGCATGACTGCACCAATGTGTCAAGCCTAAAAGCAACCCAGACTTAACACAAAGAAAATATGATAGGAGTTTTACAAATCCGATGAGTGTTAAGGCAAGTGGTGGAAGCTCAGTTGCGCGTCCGCAACTATATCAAACCCTCGCAGTATCAACAATTTCCCAAGCAGAGCAGCAAGACCGCTTTCTGGGATCTGGTGAATTAAGTGAACTGGCAAGGTATTTTGCATCTGGTACCAAGCGTCTAGAAATCGCTCAGAGGCTTACGGAAAATTCGGAGATTATTGTCTCTCGTGCTGCCAACCGGATTTTTGTTGGTGGTTCGCCAATGTCTTTCCTAGAAAAGCCCAGAGAACCAGAAGTGGTGATGGCTGGCGCACCGAAGAATATTAGTGGTACCACAAACACAGGAACTCTCACTTACGCAGAAAGTCGTGGTGGTTTCTTAGAAAATGTACGCTCAGTCTTTAACAGCTCACCCAGTGGTCCGATTCCTCCGGGTTTTCGACCAATCAACGTCGCCCGTTATGGTCCGGCGAATATGGCTAAGAGCCTGCGGGACTTGTCGTGGTTTTTGCGCTACGCTACTTACGCGATCGTCGCTGGTGACCCTAGCATCATCGCTGTCAACACGCGTGGTTTGAGAGAAATCATTGAAAACGCCTGTTCTGGTGAAGCGACAATTGTTGCTTTGCAGGAAATAAAATTTGCAGCGCTTTCCTATTTCCGTCAGGATGCTGAGGCAACAGACATTGTGTCTCAGTACATGGATGTTTTGATTACAGAATTCAAAGCACCCACTCCTTCTACTAAACTGCGTCAACGTCCTTCAAGCGACCAACAGGGCTTACAACTGCCTCAGATTTACTTCAATGCGGCAGAACGGCGTCCCAAGTTTGTCATGAAGCCTGGGTTGTCAGGAGTAGAGAAAAACGAGGTTGTAAAAGCGGCATATAGACAAATTTTTGAGCGCGATATTACCCGTGCTTACAGTCAGTCGGTTTCTTACCTGGAATCCCAGGTCAAGAACGGCACTATCTCCATGAAAGAATTTGTCCGTCGCCTGGGCAAATCTCCGCTTTACCAAAAACAATTTTTCCAACCGTTTATCAACAGCCGTGCTCTAGAGCTTGCTTTCCGTCACTTCTTGGGACGCGGACCAAGTAGCCGCGAAGAAGTACAAAAGTACTTTGACATCGTTTCCCGAGGTGGTCTGTCAGCTTTAATCGATGCACTGGTAGATTCTGCGGAATACAGTGATTATTTTGGTGAGGAAACGGTTCCTTACATTCGGGGACTTGGTCAAGAAGCACAAGAATGTCGTAACTGGGGACCACAGCAAGACCTGTTTAACTACAGTGCGCCTTTCCGCAAGGTTCCACAGTTTATCACAACTTTTGCTGCTTACAACCAACCACTACCAGACCAGCATCCTTATGGTTCTGGTAACGACCCCTTAGAAATTCAGTTTGGGGCAATTTTCCCGAAAGAAACCAGCAACCCCAATACTCGTCCTGCTCCTTTTGGTAAAGATACCAAGCGCATCCTGATTCACTCTGGACCTGGAATTAATAACCAAAACAGCAATCCTGGAGCGCGAGGCGAGAACCCTGGTACTTTGGGTCCCAAGGTGTTCAAGTTGGATCAACTGCCTGGTACAAGAGGTAAAAAGACACCAACTGGAGTCAGTGTCAAGTACTCGGAAAGCTCTACACAAGCGGTGATTCGGGCAGCTTACCTGCAAGTTTTCGGTCGCGATCTTTACGAAGGTCAGCGCCTGAAAGTGCAAGAAATTAAGCTGGAAAACGGTGATATCTCCGTACGGGAGTTTATCCGCGCTTTGGCTAAGTCCGATGTATTCCGGAATATGTACTGGACATCTTTGTATGTCATGAAGGCAATTGAGTACATCCACCGTCGCTTGTTAGGTCGTCCTACTTATGGTCGTCAAGAAAACAACAAGTACTTTGACCTCGCCTCCAAGAAGGGCTTCTACGCAGTTGTTGACGCCATCATTGGTAGCGTAGAGTATAGTGAGGCATTTGGTGAAGATACAGTTCCTTACGAACGGTACTTAACTCCTGGTGGTGTAGCATTACGGAAATTGCGCGTTGGTAGCATCCGTGAAGATATCACCCGGAGAATTGAGAAGGAACCAACTCCACTATTTGTTGAACTCGGTACTGTGGGAGACCGGACAGAATCTGAGATTCAGCAGCGCATTAGCCAAGGTGTTAGCAAGAAGCGTGAACAAACGAAAGTCTTCAAGTTGGTGGCAGGTAACAACGATAAAGTTGCAGTGGCAATAGTTATTGGTGCTGCTTACCGTCAGATTTTCGAGCGCAATATTGAACCCTACATTGTCAAAAACGAATTCACAGTGCTTTCAAGCAAACTGGGTAATGGTGAAATCACTGTTAAAGAATTTCTTGAAGGGTTGGGTTGTTCTAGCCTATACCTGAAAGAGTTCTACACCCCATACCCCAACACCAAGGTGATTGAACTAGGAACCAAGCACTTCCTGGGACGCGCTCCACTGGATCAAGCGGAAATTCGTAAGTACAATCAAATACTAGCGTCTCAAGGTATTCGTGCGTTTATCCGGGCAATGATCAACAGTCTGGAATATCTTGAAGCGTTTGGTGAAGATACAGTACCTTACAACCGCTTCGCGACCTTCCCAGCTGCGAACTTCCCGAATACTCAAAAGCTCTACAACCAGCTCACTAAGCAAAATCCAGATATTGTTGTCCCTAGCTTTGAGCCAGTGCAGGCGCGCATAAAGACAACCGCAGACACAGCAGCCACATCCACTGAAATTGAGAATGAACAGCCGCAGCTCGTCGAAGTCGGTCGTTCTTTTAACTCCAGTCAGGGACAGTTGGTTGAATCTGGTGTGGATACAACCCGCCGCAACCCAGCTCGTATTTACCGCATAACAGTAAATACAAATCAAGCTGACATAGAGCAGGTGATAAACGCTATTTACTCTCAAGTAATGGATGTGTATGGCGGTCAAGTTCCTGACCACTTCCACAATTGTGAGTTGGAAAGCAGACTGCGCAATGGTGAAATTTCTGTAAGAAAATTTGTGAGTGAACTTGCAAGCTCAGAAATCTATCGCCAGCGTTTCTGCGTTTCCTATCCCAACACCAAAGTGGTTGAGTTCCTCTTCCGTCATCTGTTGGGACGTGCGCCAGCAACTCAGGTGGAAATTCTCCATTACACCAACTCACTAACAGGTAGCGGTTTAAAAGCTGCTGTAGAGGAGATTGTTAATAGCTCTGAGTATGCTCAATACTTTGGTGAGAATGTGGTGCCATACCAGCGGTTCCCATCCTTGCCTGCAGGTAACTACCTTGGTAGCGTGAAGGCGCTTGATTAAGTGAAATAGTCAATCGTCAATAGTCATGTAGTGTTGAAGTTGGGGTGTAGGGGAGCCAGTACTGTTCGCGCAGCGTGGCACTTTGTGCCATAGGAG
>NZ_CAWPKW010000236.1:0-54587 GCF_963888615.1 Brasilonema octagenarum UFV-OR1
AGGCGTGCGCTCTGCGCACACCCGATAGCCGTAAGGCGTGGCGTTAGCCATAGGGCGAACCCGTAAGGGTCATCAGTCATTAGTCAATGTTTGGGAGGTATTAGTTCCCAGCACCTACTAAGCCAAAGTATTAATTTTTGAACTTACCAAACGTGCTGATTTTTAGCACTAGCCATCCATCCTGTCAAGTAGCTTACATGCTCCCCATTATAGATAAATATTGCCATCGGGTTCGTTATCTGTTGCTGCCAAGCCCATTTTAAAGCTATGAAGTTATATAAATTTATATTACTTATAGCTGAGTGAATACTTTACTTATACGTCAATAATTTTTACAAAATGTTTCGCTTTTTATATCGTTTTGTGTCAGATAGGCGACAAAATCCCCATTAAGCAAGCATTTTCTGATAAAAATCTCATATTGCCGAACAAACAAAGTCATCATTAGGCAAATTTTGCCTGACATAACTTTACACTTCACGAACACGCATCAAAGGAGCCAAGGAAGCATGTTCACTCACGTCAAGTCCACCATTAGACATATTGCGCCTGATAATCTGCGGGGGCGTCATTTAATTAAGGTGGTCTATGTCGTGTTAGAGTCCCAGTACCAGAGTGCATTGTCACAAGCGGTTCGGGAAATTAACCAAAATCATCCCAATCTGGCGATTGAAATTAGTGGTTACTTGATTGAAGAACTCCGAGACCAAGAGAACTACCAGGAGTTCCAAAAGGATATGGCAAGTGCCAATATCTTTATTGCCTCACTAATTTTTATAGAAGATTTAGCACAGAAGTTAGTCGCAGCAGTAGCACCATATCGCGATCGCCTGGACGTTGCGGTTGTGTTCCCCTCAATGCCCGAAGTTATGCGCCTAAATAAAATGGGCAGTTTCTCCTTAGCACAATTGGGGCAATCTAAGAGCGTGATAGCACAGTTCATGCGAAAGCGCAAGGAAAAATCTGGCGCTGGCTTCCAAGATGGAATGCTAAAGCTGCTGCGGACATTACCGCAAGTCCTGAAGTACCTGCCAATGGACAAAGCACAGGACGCCCGAAATTTCATGCTTAGCTTTCAGTATTGGCTGGGGGGTTCTGCAGACAACCTGGAAAACTTCTTGCTGATGCTAGCTGATAAGTACGTCTTGAAAAATAATCTAGAGACGAGAACTTTTACGTCAGTACAATACAAAGCACCAGTTGTCTATCCCGATATGGGGATTTGGCATCCTCTCGCGCCGACAATGTTTGAAGATGTCAAGGAATACCTCAACTGGCACAACAGTCGTAAGGATATCCCTAATGATTTAAAAGATCCGCTAGCACCTTGTGTTGGTTTGGTGTTACAACGGACGCACCTTGTGACTGGTGATGATGCCCATTATGTCGCAATGGTGCAGGAACTCGAAGCTATGGGCGCACGGGTTCTTCCAGTGTTTGCCGGGGGTTTGGACTTCTCCAAACCTGTGGATGCACACTTCTACGAACCGACAACTCAAACGCCACTTGTTGATGCAGTTATCTCCTTGACGGGTTTTGCCCTAGTAGGTGGACCAGCACGCCAAGACCATCCTAAGGCAATTGATGCCCTGAAGCGGCTGAACCGTCCTTACATGGTAGTCTTGCCTCTGGTCTTCCAAACAACGGAAGAATGGCAGGATAGCGATTTGGGGTTACATCCAATTCAGGTGGCGTTACAAATTGCGATTCCTGAATTAGATGGCGCAATTGAGCCGATAATTTTATCAGGACGGGATGGGACAACAGGGAAGGCGATCGCCCTGCAAGATCGCATCGAAATAGTCGCACAACGCGCCCTCAAATGGGCTAGCCTGCGCCGTAAGCCGAAATTAAACAAGAAAGTTGCCATCACCGTTTTCAGCTTCCCACCAGATAAAGGTAACGTGGGAAGCGCCGCATACTTGGATGTATTCGGCTCAATTTACCAGGTGATGAAAGCCCTCAAGAACAACGGTTATGATGTGCAAGATGTGCCTGAGTCCGCCAAGGAGTTGATGGAAGAAGTCATCCACGACGCGCAGGCGCAGTACAACAGCCCGGAACTCAACATTGCTTATCGGATGTCGGTTCCTGAGTATGAAGCATTCACACCCTACTCACAACGCCTTGAGGAAAACTGGGGACCACCTCCGGGACAACTCAACAGCGATGGACAAAACCTACTGATTTATGGTAAGCAATTCGGTAACGTTTTCATCGGTGTTCAGCCCACCTTTGGTTACGAAGGTGACCCCATGCGGCTGTTGTTCTCGCGTTCTGCAAGTCCACACCACGGTTTTGCGGCGTATTATACGTACTTGGAGCAAATTTGGCAAGCTGACGCTGTGCTGCATTTCGGGACTCACGGTTCCTTGGAATTTATGCCAGGAAAACAGATGGGGATGTCTGGAGAATGTTATCCAGATAACTTGATTGGCACAATTCCCAATCTTTACTACTACGCTGCAAATAACCCCAGTGAAGCGACAATTGCCAAGCGTCGCAGCTACGCGGAAACAATTTCCTACCTGACTCCTCCAGCCGAAAATGCTGGATTGTACAAAGGTTTGAAAGAACTCAGCGAGTTGATTGGTTCTTACCAAACTTTGAAAGATACTGGGCGTGGTATTCCCATCGTCAACACCATCATGGATAAATGCCGGATGGTGAACCTGGATAAGGACATCGCCTTACCAGAAACTGATGCCAAAGATATGACCGCCGAAGAGCGCGATAATATTGTTGGTTCGGTCTACCGTAAGTTGATGGAGATTGAATCGCGACTGTTGCCATGTGGACTACATGTTGTTGGTAAACCACCTTCGGCTGAGGAGGCGATCGCAACTCTCGTCAACATTGCCAGCTTAGATCGTTCAGAAGAAGAAATTCAAAGTCTACCCCGCATTATCGCAAGCAGTATTGGGCGTAACATCGACGAAGTATACCAAAACAGCGACAAAGGCATTTTAGATGATGTCCAGCTGCTGCAAGACATCACGATGACAACGCGCGCTGCAGTTTCCGCCCTTGTGAAAGAGCAAACCGACGCAGAAGGACGAGTTTCCTTTGTTTCCAAGCTCAACTTCTTCAACATGGGCAAAAAAGAACCTTGGGTAGAAGCACTGCACAAAGCAGGTTATACCAAGGTGGATGCGACAGCACTCAAACCACTGTTTGAGTATCTGGAATTCTGCTTGCAGCAAGTTTGTGCTGATAATGAACTGGGCGCATTACTCAAAGGCTTAGAAGGCGAGTACATCCTTCCTGGTCCTGGTGGTGATCCCATTCGTAACCCGGATGTCTTGCCCACTGGTAAAAATATCCACGCACTCGACCCCCAATCTATCCCGACCTCAGCTGCTGTACAGTCGGCTAAAATCGTTGTAGACCGATTGCTGGCGCGTCAGATGGCAGAAAACGGCGGTCAGTATCCCGAAACCATTGCCTGTGTCCTATGGGGAACAGATAACATCAAGACCTACGGTGAATCACTGGCACAAATCATGTGGATGGTGGGAGTACGACCAGTTCCTGATGCGTTGGGACGAGTTAATAAGTTAGAATTAATACCTCTTGAAGAGTTGGGACGTCCCCGCGTTGATGTAGTTGTCAATTGTTCTGGTGTCTTCCGCGACTTGTTCATCAACCAAATGAACCTGCTAGATCAAGCGGTGAAAATGGCGGCGGAAGCAGATGAACCACTATCAATGAACTACGTCCGCAAACATGCCCTTGAACAAGCAGAGGAAATGGGGATTAACTTGCGCCAAGCAGCAACTCGCATTTTCTCCAATGCTTCTGGTTCCTACTCGTCCAATATCAACTTGGCGGTAGAAAACAGCAGTTGGGAAAGCGAAGCCGAGTTGCAAGAAATGTACCTCAACCGCAAATCCTTTGCCTTCAGTGCCGATAACCCCGGTACGATGGAAGAATCCCGAAAGATTTTTGAAAGAACCTTGAAAACTGCTGAGGTGACTTTCCAAAATCTCGACTCATCCGAAATTAGCTTGACGGATGTTTCCCATTACTTCGATTCTGATCCCACCAAAGTTGTCGCTAGCTTGCGGGGTGATGGTAAGACACCAGCATCTTACATAGCTGACACTACCACAGCTAATGCTCAAGTCCGTAGCTTATCAGAAACCGTGCGTTTGGATGCTCGTACCAAATTGTTAAATCCCAAGTGGTACGAAGGAATGCTGTCTCACGGTTACGAAGGTGTGCGGGAACTCTCCAAGCGCTTAGTAAATACAATGGGTTGGAGTGCAACCGCTGGTGCTGTGGATAACTGGGTTTATGAGGACACCAATGAAACCTTCATCAAAGATGAAGCAATGCGGAACCGTTTGTTGAACCTCAACCCTCATTCTTTCCGCAAAGTTGTTTCCACCTTATTGGAAGTCAATGGGCGCGGTTACTGGGAGACAAGCGAGAGTAATTTGGAATTGCTACGCGAGTTGTATCAGGAGGTTGAGGATCGGATTGAGGGAATTGAGTAAGTTATAACCGTGTAAAACGAAATGTAGAGACGTTGCATGCAACGTCTCTACAATAGAATCGGTAAAAATAGATATGTAATCCCCAATCTTAAATCCCCCTATGAATGCCTTAACAGTTAATCTCAATCCCGTGATTGAATTGACAGATGAGCAATTTTTCCAGCTATGTCAGGCAAACCGCGATTTGAGGTTTGAACGTACTGCAACCGGAGAATTAATTATCATGCCACCCACAGGGGGAGAAACAGGAAACCGTAATGCTGGACTAACTGGTCAGCTTTGGTTATGGAATGAACAAAATAAACTAGGTATAATTTTCGATTCTTCAACAGGGTTTAAACTTCCTAACGGTGCGGATCGTTCTCCTGATGCTGCTTGGGTGAAACTGGAATGCTGGAATGCACTGACTCAAGAACAACAAACAAGATTTCTACCACTTTGTCCTGATTTTGTAGTTGAATTACTTTCGCCAACTGATACTTTGAAAGTGACTCAACAAAAGATGAAAGAATACCAAGAGAATGGTACTCGTTTGGGTTGGTTAATTAATCGTAAGTCTCGGCAAGTAGAGATTTATCGAATTGGGCAAGAGGTTGAAGTGTTAGAATCTCCTGTTAGTTTGTCAGGCGAGGATGTGCTACCTGGATTTGTGTTAAATCTTGAGGTTATTTGGTAAATTGGGGCGTTTGTAAGGCAAATGGAAACAGGTGTTTGTGCTCAACAACTAGAATTATTTCAATTATAGCTGTCGCCAAAAACAATCAACCTTTTTAAAAACCAGCAGCAAATTCCTTTGCAAAATCTTCCAACTTTACTTTGCCCATAGCAATTGGCTTATGCAGTTCGTAATCCTCCCGTAATGCGCCGCTGTGAATGCTGGCACCCAATTCAACAAATTTAGCGGCAGTATGTGTCGGCATTCCTTTCTTTTCCAAAGCATCTTGCATTTGCTCATCAGTAAAAGTTGCCCACTTTAAATCCGGCTTGCCAATAGCGATGCCTAAGATGTGAGCGGTTTCGTTGGCAGTATGCTCGTCGCTCGCCACATAGCGCACTTTCTTGTCGGTAACAGGTGTTTCTATCTCTTCTACAGCGGCAGCCGCAATATCGCTTGGGGCAACCATTACAATCTTGTCGTCGCCCCCGTGGTTTGCGCCGATAAAGCCCACCTCTTTGATCATGTCTACATAGTTGTAAAGATTGTAGTAGAGGAAACCGGCGCGCAGATGCGTAATGGCTACGTCTGACAGCTCATTCAGAATGCCTTCTACATCATGAGAACCGACGATGAATCCGGTACCACTATCTAAATGTGCCCCCCAACTGCTGAGATGAACCACACGCTTTACGCCCGACCGTTGAATGGCTTGTGCATAGCTGTTGCCGATTCTCCGGTAATGCTCTGTTGAATCGGGCACGGTAAAATTGGGCGGTATCATAGCATAGACAGCATTGGCTTCGGTAAAGGTAGAAACCAGGAAATCAGCGTCTTCCAGTGAGCCGATGGCGGCGGTGGCACCTAAGGCTTCAATGTCTTTTTGCTTTTCTGGCTTGCTGCTGATAACCGTAACCGTATGACCTTTTTGTACTAACTCCTCTGCCAGTGGCTTGCTGATGTTTCCTAACGAACCTGTTACTACAACTTTCATAAACATTTCGTTTCGCGTGGTTTGATTGGGTGGAAGTGAGAAAGTAAGCCTCAAGCGGCATAACATTGCCTATGATCTGCCACACATGGCTTTTGCTCTAAAGAGAGTGGGGAAGATCGTGTTCAGGTTTTTGCTCACCATTAGCGTTGGCGGAGCCTCTCCCTTGGAGAATCGCCTCCACATGTGGCCTAAACGTCCAGTTGATTCGTTCGCCAACTGGACGAGCGGTTTTTGGAACCGCGTGAACCCAGTCTTCTTGACAGCCAGGAAGCATGATTAACAAGGATCCGCTCTCTAGATGGTAGTCAACCGTTTCACCGCTGTCCTTGTGCCGCAGCTTAAATTTGCGATCGCTACCTAAGCTTAAAGAGGCGATTGCAGGTCTTTTACCGATCTGAGGGAAATTATCGCAGTGCCAGCCAATCGAGTCTTTGCCTGTTCGGTAGCGATTACCGACTACAAAATTGAAGTTATATCCGCTTAATGCTTGAATGCGTTAGCGTTCGCGGAGCGTCTTGTAGAGAAGCTTTCCGTTCGCGTAGCGTCGCAGTCAGTTTCACATTGGGGTGGGTTGGGGGATACATGAGACCACCGTAGGGCGAAATCTCTTTTTCTCCCACTCCTCCACTTTACTTACTCCTAGTTTTTGGTTGACAGCTAATTGATTTTTATCAACCTTCCGTTAAAATTAGACTAACAGAAATTTTTTAGCGTCAGATTTGGCGAGCTAAATTACTCTCCTGTTCGTTAGGACTGAAGCGAAAATAATTTGATATCTTGCGCTTTGATACCAACAACAAGATTCGAGAATGGCGCGTCTACCTCAATCAGTCTGAGCTTTGGTTGACTGACAATATCTAAGCCAAACCTCACACCGTTACTTCAGCATTAACCGTAATGAGGAACAACAATGATTACAATCAGCGAACATACTGGAATTGTCACTGCAGTCAACGTCTTCCGCGTCGAACCCGAACAACAGCAGCATGTAATAGATTTCCTAGTGGAGAATCGACATACGCCTATGAAGCATCCGGGCTGTCTATCGGTCAATATACATAAAAGCTTGGACGGCGAGCGGGTAATTAATTATGTCCAGTGGCGTAGCTGGGAAGAATTTGAAACTGCTAGTGTAGACCCAGAGTTTATTGCTGCCAGGAAGCAAGCGGCGGAATTAGGATTGTTTGATTCACACTTTTATGAGGTCGTCTTCACATCTGAGGCACAGTCACACTAGACCTCCTGTGTGAATAGCAAAGTAGTGTGACAGTTTGTGTTCGTAGCGTTGGACAGCGTTGAACAATGATGCAGAAGTAGGAAAGCATCAGATCAGGAGAAGCCCCGATGGGGTACGCGGAGTTAGAATATCTTTCCGATGGTAAACCAATCGGAGTTTTCTGCCGAGTCGAGAAATTTTGGGTAAAACTGAACAGGCGGCTTTATATTGGTTAGCAAACTACTCATGCATCTCCCTTTATTAATTCCTCATAAGTCAGTTCTATATTAGATACAGCAAAAATTTTTTCAATTCTTTCCATCTTTTTTGAGCTAGGAATTGGCACTATAAAATCGTATTTCTTTAGGTAATAGATAAAAGATAATAGCTGATAGATTTTCCGTACTTAAATCTCTTATCTATCACCTATCATCTGTCATCTATTCCGAAAGTTTTTCGTCAGCATAAATTGTGAAACACTACCAAATTTTTCTTCATCAATAGGCTTTGCTATTGCTTCGTTCCTTGCAATGAGCGTTGTTAACTACCTGAAACTACCAGGGAATTTCTCCCGTTTCTGGATTGTATTCTTCACTAAAAAACTTTCCTGTTGGACCGTCGCTGTCAATAATGGCGTATTTAGCTATCCGCGCGCCAGCCTCCTCGACAGTACCGGTTCCGCGGTGATTGTTAAAATCGGTTGCGACAAAGCCAGGGTCAACCGCATTTACTTTGAACGGCGAATTGCGCAGTTCGTAAGCCAGGTTGATGGTGTACATATTGAGCGCTGATTTTGAGGATTGATACACGGCTGCTTTGTGGTTGTAATACAGATCGGTCGGATCGTCGCCTAAGGTAAGCGAACCCTGACTCGAACTTACATTGACGATGCGTGGTTCGGGCGACTTTTGCAACAAATCCATAAAAGCCTGAGTGACTCTCACAACGCCAAACACATTGGTATCAAACACCTTTTTAAATGCGTCTATACTCGCGCCGGTCGCTGTTTGCGGAAAGCCTCCGCTAATCCCGGCGTTATTGATCAGCACATCCAAACTTTCGGTTTTTTTGCCCAATTCGGCACGGGCGGCTTTGACCGATTCATCATCGCTGACATCTATTTGGATGGCTTCCACATCGGTTAATCCTTCGGCTTTAAGCTTTTCTACCGCTTCCAGTCCATTCTTTAAATTACGGCTGCCTAAATAAATGTAATATCCCTTTTGCAGCAGTTGGCGGGCAGTTTCTAAGCCAATACTTTTATTGGCTCCGGTGATTAATACTTTTTTCATGATTTTTTTATTTTTAATGATCAATTGATTTACTGATACAAGATTAGTCGAAAAACAAGCAGATGGGCTTACGCTAAACAAATAATTGCTTATGCAAATCAAACAATATCGGCTTTTCTATAATTTGTCGGTGTGATGTTCACATATTTTTTGAAGAGATTATTAAAATGGGTCACTTCCGCATATCCCAAGGCATACGCAATTTCTGAAACCGTCCAGGAACTTTGTCTTAAAAGAACTTTGGCTTCCTGTAATATTCGATCAATGATTAACTGAGATGTAGTTTTATTAGAAGTTTCTTTTAATGCCCTATTTAAATGATTGACATGAATGTTCAAATTTTTGGCGTAGTCAGATGCAGATCGAAGAGTGAGCGGTCTATGTATATCATCAATTGGAAACTGACGTTCTAAAAGTTCTGTGAAAAGTGTAGAAATTCTAACCGAAGCATTAATGGGTTGCTTACTCAATTTGGAAGCAGGCTTCATTTTCATCGTATAAAGCACTAATTCATAAACAAGTGTTCTGAGCAAGTCATATTTATGAATAAAGTCACACTCGATTTCTTCAAACATTCGTCTAAAAATGTCTTCTAGTTGGACAAATTGCTCCTCATCTAATTGGTAGATATTATTGCCGGGCTGAAAAACTGAATAATTAGTTATATTTCCGTATTGATGAAAAAATGCCTGATCAAAGAGGCAAACGAAACCATCTGAAAAGTTTTCTCTTTGTGACCATCCATAAGGTATTTGCGGATTAGAAAAGATAATTGAATAGTTTTCTATTTCAATCTCTCTATCCCCATAGAGAAAAATACCACTGCCACTGCCTTTAATAATTGTTATTTTGTAGTAATCTTTTTTGCTATATGGCAATTGTGGAGGGTTCCCGTTCTTACCAGGATTAAAATTAAAAACATTGAATAACCCAAATTCATTTTTAAGATCGTCAGGTAGCCAGGGAGCCCCTTGCTTATAATAACTCTCTCTTTCTTGTATAGATTGCATCGTTCAATTCTTTACGTCTATTTTTCTATTTTAGTAATACCCTCCAAAAAGATTCGTCCGCACCGAAAATTTCTTTGATGTGCGGCGCGATCGCAAAGTTTTGGCAGTCAATCCATTCGCTGTATTTTTCGATAAATCGGAGATGCTTTTTTTTTATCGAAAATAACGAAATCAACGCCGTAGCGAATAAGCTGACACGCCAGCGCAAAGCCGGTCGGAGCGGGTCCGACGATGATGACATCCGTTTCCATTTTTTCGTTCATAGATTAGATTAATTCACGCTTTAAAGCTATGTCCCGACTTGCAAAACGATTTTGCCGCGTGTGCGCCCGCTTTGGGAAAGTTGATGCGCCTTTTTTACTTCCGTGAGCGGCAGAACCGTTTCGATGTGTATTTTTAATTTGCCTTCTTCAATCAGCCGATTGATTTCGGTTAATTGCCCCGCGTTCGGCTTACAAAAGACAAACGCGGCTTCTGTGCCGAATTCTTTTGCTTTTTCTTCAGACGGAGTCTGCGCCGATGTTACCAGAAAGCCGCCCTTTTTCAGAGTTTGAAAGGCTCGCTCCAATGTATCGCCGCCGACCGTATCGAAAACTACATCCACGTCTTTGACGACTTCTTCAAACGGTTGCCGCGTGTAATCGACGAATTCATCTGCGCCCAAATCGCGGACGAACTGTTCGTTTCTGCCCGAAGCCGTGCCGATAACGATCGCGCCTTTGGCTTTGGCAAGCTGAACAGCCATCGAGCCGACTCCGCCCGACGCGCCGGTTATCAAGATTCTTTGCCCGCTGCTCAGATTCGCCAAATCGAACATCGCTTGCCACGCAGTCAACGCGCCAATTGGAATCGCCGCCGCCTCTTCAAAATTGAGGCTTTCCGGTTTGGGTGCGATCGCGTCCGCTTTTGCAACCGCGTATTCGGCGTAACCACCGGAGAAGCCGCCGGACGCAGTCAACCCATAAACCGCATCGCCTTTCTTAAAACTTTCAACCGCCTCGCCTACTTCTTCGACAATTCCGGCGATGTCGCCGCCCAGAATCAGCGGAAGTTTTAAGCCGAACGCTTCGCCCATCCCATCGCGGACTTTCCACTCCGCCGGATTGACCGCCGCAGCGCGAACTTTCACCAGAACTTCGTTTGCCTTCGGCTCTGGACGTTCAACATCGACGTAATTCAAAACGTCCTCATTGCCGTATGCATTAATTACTATTGCTTTCATTTTTTATTCAATCGGTAAGACAAAATTATTTCAGCATTCATCAGAACCTGCCGCACGCAGCCAAGACACGCGCCGCCGCCCAACGATCTGCATTTAGATCGACTGACCGCCGGATATCTCGATACGCTGGGCATTTACCCATTTATTGTCTTCAGATAGTAGTAATGCGTAGGCGTAGCCCGTCGTAGACATCGCACCGCTAATATCGTAATTACTGTAGTTTGTTTTGGGTCAGGAATAGCCAATATTTCATCAGAAATTGAAAAGAACTTTTAACCCCTCTTTAAGCGATGCAGGCTTTCGCCCAAGCAGGTTTTCCATGTCGGGGCTTACTTCTTCTTCCTGCCCGTTTTTAATGTCGGTTAGAAAACCTGTTACCCTCTCAATCATAGTTTCGGGGACGCCGCGTTCTTTCATTTGCGTCTCAAATGCTGATTTCTCAGTAGGTGTATAATCTACCTCTTTGCCTGATAAGTCGGAAAGGGTAGCCGCAACATTGTCAAAGGAATAGGACTCACAGGAAGTGAGTTTGTAGATTCGGTTACTGCAACCGCTCTCTAACAGTGCATTCGCAATGGCTTCTCCCATTTCGCTTCTAAGAGCAAAAGGGACTCTTCCCTGATCAGTTGGTAAGTTGATACCCGTATCAAAAACTCTTTCCCCTACGAACTGCGGAATGGTGTCCATATACAAGACATTGCGAAATAGAGCATAGTTCAACCCACACTCCTTGATATAGTCTTCCGTCTGAAAATGACCTTCCATCAACTTGTTTGCCAACGTGTTTCGGTCTTTCAACGATCGACTGGTGTAGGCGACACATTCAACCCCTGCTTTTTTTGCGGCATCCACGACATTTTGGTGTTGCTTTATGCGGTTATCTTCATCCGTTCCGGCGATCAGCAAAACCGTTTCAATTCCCTGCATCGCTTTGTCGAGTGAAGCCGTATCATCGTAGTTGCCGACGCGGATGTCTACCCCGTTGTCTTTCAGGGCAGAGGCTTTACTTTCATCACGCACAAGTGCGGCAATTTGGTTGGCGGATGTTTTTTTCAGTAGATTTTGGACTACTGCTGTACCCAACTGTCCGGTGGCTCCTGTTACCAAGATCATGGTTTTTTCTTTTTTGTTTGAATTTTGCTTTGTGCCGTAGCGAGGAACGAGCGAAGCCGCAGGCGGTCGGATGCAGCGCCTTGTTGTGCTGCGCGCGCACAGCTTGATCACTCCTAACGCACGTAATCCGATATTCAGGACGCGGCGGATTCGTTCACGACGTCCAAGACCCAGGTGATGCCGAACCGGTCTTTCAGCATTCCGTAGAGAGCAGACCACGATGCAGGCGCGAGCGGCTGCAGGACAGTTGCGCCTTCGGAAAGCTTTTCCCAGTACGTGGTGATCTCTTCGGCTGCGTTGCCGCGTAGCGAGACGAAGAACGAATTCTCCCCACGGTTCCACGGCATCCGCGACGGCACGTCGTACGCCATCACGCGGAAGCCGCTATCGGCGGCCACCTGCCCCCACATTACTTGGTCCGCCTCGGACGGGTCTTGGACATTCCTGGCTTCCTTGTACGATACGATCATCTGATCGCCGCCAAAGACAGCATGGTAGAATTCGAGCGCATCGCGCGCATCGCCTCGGAAGTTCAAATGAGTTACAGTTTTTACAGTCATAGCGTTCTCTTGTCCTTGACTCCGAAGTAAACTATATTTTACCGTACAATTCCGTGGCGTCGTCGTTGAAGTCTCCCTGGCGCACGTCTACACCCTTGTGCAAGCTCGGCGGCCTTCTGCGGGGCGCGCACCATGCGCTCTTGTCCGCGCCCTTGTCCGGCAGCCTCCGCGCGGAACTCGGTTAGCCTAGCCACCCTCCAAACCGATTGCTTCTTGGCGCTCTTGGTGTGCTTGGCGTCCACCTCGGGGGCGACGGCGGTTTGAAACAGACTGGTTCAAGATAGTCGGTAGACCCGGTGCTCGAAGCCCAGCAGTCCGGGGACTGGGCAGGGCTGTTTCATTCCCTCAAAGGCTCATAATGTCAAGGCTTTGTGAAGCGCGATTGCTCTAATTTTTATGGAGAATAATTGAATTTTTTGGATCAAAATGTAGGTTTTCTATCACTTTTGTCCCAAAAATCATCGCGCTACGTATTGACAAATCCTGCCTCCTTATCGAATGAAACAGCCCTGCGGGGACTGGGGGGAGTAACCGGCCTTGACCGACGAACACCGTCTGGTTGACCCAGGCGTACCGCGGGTCGCCCGTCTCCAGCACCCAATGGGAACGGATTGACTGGTCGGCGAACTCGGTCGGCGCGCACACGCTCACGGCCCATTTCAACTTTTCGTTGGCCTCGGCCGGACCGAAGTAGTGGGCGCAAAGGATCGCCCCGTCGTCCGTCTCGATTTGGACCCGGACGTCCATCCTTATGAACCCATCCGGGCCGGTAAGCATCCAGTCGCTGCCGGCTCCGAGGAGCTTTCCCTTAAGCCGTGGCCCTTCGACCCGGCCGCCGGTCATCTCGAAGTACTGGCGGCCGCCGTAGGGGCCGTCCCCGACTTCGTGGGGTGGACCGCACGCCACTTGACATGTGAACTCGTGGACGAGTTGCAGGGATTGATCAGACATTGTACGCTCCAGAACGCTACTTTCCTAAAAGCACTTGCGGGTCGCCGGTGAACCAAGCGTTGTCGATGACGAGGCGACGCATGCGCCAAAGTCTTTCGTCTCTGATGAGTTCCACCTCGTACCAGTTCATCATCTGGCATCGTCGGGAATGGTCGCTCCGAGGGAGGTGGGTGGCGTCGACCAATATTCGTAACCGGGCGACGTCCCCTCCGACATGGACGCGCCCGTTCGTAATCACGTGACTGGTCGTCTGTGATCCGGCGTTCGCGCTCAAGAAGCCGACCACCGTCTCGTGCCCGGTCAACAGCGGGAAGTTGAGACCCATCTTGCGACCGCAGGGACCAAAGTCCACCACAATGTCCTCACTGAAGGCCGAGGCGATCAGAGCCGGGTCGTTATGGTCAACTCCAGCACCGAAACGGTAAAGGGCATCCATGACCTCTAAGTGGTCGCCAGCGGACGCGATAGGATTCTGATCAATAGTCATGGTTGATCCTTAACTGAGATGATTGAATTTGGATTTCGGCATCACTTCACTACGGCTTGCTAAAGTCGATTTCGAGTCCGTAAATGTGTCGTCCTACTTCCAGGCATTCCGAAATCTCATTGCGTGTCCGCTCCTGCATACGCGCCTCGCACTTTTTCACGACCTCCGTGACCTCAGCGGCCGGATTGGCAACTAAGCCGTCGGCCAGTTCGAGCGAGTCGAGCAGTGCAAGGTTCACCCCTTTGCCGGTGAACGGCGGCATGGCGTGCGACGAGTCGCCGACCATGGCAAGACCCGGCCGCGTCTCCCACCGGTGGTCTGGCGGCATCACGGACAGAGGCCAGCGATGGAAATTGCCGTCGACTTGTGTCAGCATCGTCAACAGCTCGGGCGACCAATCGTGATAAGCGGCAGTAATAGCGTTGAGGACGGCCTTGCTGTCGTCGAGCGCGAAGCCTTGCACTGCAGGCCAGTCTTCGGCAACCACCATCGAGTAATAGAGAAGGATCAAGTCGCGGGAGCAGCGTTGCACGAAAATGGTCTGGTGATGGTCGGCGAACATCACCGAACCCTCGCCCAGAAGGTCCGACAGTTCGGAGCCGCGCCAAAGCTCCTTGCGGATCACGCCCGCGAGCATCGTCATGCCAGTGTAGCGCGGGCGGACCGGCGTCAGGCCCCGCCTGACGCGGGAGCCGACGCCATCGGCACCGACGACGAGATCTGCGGTGACGGGCGCTTGATCTTTAAACTCTATGCGCCACCGGCCGTCCGCCTCGGGCAAGACATCGTTGACGGCGTGGCCCCAGGCAATTGTGTCGGGAGCGAGCGAACCAAGCAGCATCTGACGGAGATCACCACGGTCGATCTCCGGCCCGGCCTCCTCGTGGGTCCCGGCTTCGCCCGCAGGGTGCGGCTTGCCTCGCGAATCCAGCATCTTGAAAGCCTTGGCGTCACTACGCGAGAGGCGACGGAATTCCTCCATCAGCCCAGCCTGTTTCATCGCCCGTTGGCCGGCGTTCTTGCGCAGATCGAGGCTGCCGCCTTGCGACCTCGCGGTCGGCGAGGCGTCGCGCTCGAAGACCTTCACGGAGAAGCCCTGTGTCTGTAATAGCCGCGCCAACATCGTACCAGCTGGACCAGCTCCGACGATGGCGACCTTACCTCCGTCCCGTAGCTCTTCGCAAGATTTCATGATAGTCCCTCATAGTTTCTTTGGATTTGGTTGCGCACCTAGACGGGTGCTAGGTAATCAGTGTGAGTCCTGATTCTGACAACATCTTTTCCATTCCCTTTCGCCTTTAATTTTTGCGTCGAATGCGATAAAGTGCATCATTATGAATGCTAGCGTATTGACAATATGTTGTCAATAATCGTTTTGCATCTTCTGCGTAATGGCTTCCAGAAGTGCCACGGCACGAGTGATTTGTTCCGCGTCAAAGTCTTCGGCAATCGCATTTGTCCACTGCCATTCGCGCTCCAACGCATCGTGATACGTTGCCCTGCCGGCTTCCGTGAGAAGCAAGTGCATCGCTCGGGCGTCGCCAGGATTTTCGGCGAACTCAACCAGACCGTCGCTTGCCATGTCGTCAGCGAGTCGTTGTACGGCTTGCCGTGTTAAGCCCATATGCCGCGCCAATTCGCTTACCGTGACGCGCTTTTCAAGTGCGAATAACTCACTCAGCATTTGCCACCGAGCATTGGTTATTCCTGTACCCCGCATTAGGCGTGTTCCTGATTTTTGCACCGTTGCGTTCATACGAAGTACGGCGCGAATCAGATCGGTTAAAGCGTTCGACGCGGGCGTTTTTTTCTTATGGTAAAAAGGCACGTTCTTGTTTCCCACAATTCGGGCATCTATCGTAATTATCGCTAAGCAGTGCTTCTACATGAAATAATAGGCAAGTATAGAAGAAAATTGAGAAGCGATCGCCTTTACAAGAGTATGAATATCAAAGGTGCGTTCGCCTACATTAACCTCATCACCAGGAGTGCGATAAGCCCAAGGCGATACGCTACGCATATCGCCAAGTGTTGATAATATCCCTATTACACAGAAGGATTACGATTGAGAATAGAACTATACCAGTGGTTCAGCCCTCTGAGTGAAAACTTTCTCACTCCTCAAACAGGCGATAAGCCTGAGCGCAGCGTGCGCTTTGCGCTCAGGCTTGACGCTCCGCGTATCGCGCTTATGCAACCGATATGCGATTTGATATGTTTGAACTTGCGATCAGCAATGCTTCGGCCCCCTGCTGGGGCATCGCATTGTCGGTGCGTGTGCTGCTAAATACCTTGTCACAGCAACCAATCTGAAATAATGTATATTGAGTTAAAGCGATCGCCCTTACGAACGCATGAATATTAGGGGTGTAACGGCTAAGATTGAATTGTATCGGTAGATAAGAGAGTTTAAAGATGTTAAATGCATTAGAGTTTCAAGCAAAGATTCAAAACGGTTTAATTCAAATTCCCGATGAGTACAAACAAGAACTCGGTGAAGAAGATGATATTAGAGTAATTGTTTTGGTCAAGAAAAAATTATTTCCAAAAAAAGACATAATTGATGAATTGACTGAGAATCCCGTGCAAGTAAATGGTGTACTTAGCCGTGAGGAAATTTACACTCGCTAGTTATGACTGCTGTTACATCTTTTATTGATACCAATATTTGGCTCTATCGTTTATTTGATGACAAAAAGATAGAAGTAGCAGAAAGAGACAGAAAGCGTAATATTGCTATTTCAATTACGTCAGATGAAGGAATAATTATCAGTACACAGGTTGTGAATGAGGTTTCTGCTAATTTACTGAAAAAAGCAGCCTTTAACGAAGAGCAAATCAAAACTGTGATTCAGTCGCTTTATCGTCGCTGCACTGTAGTAGAGTTCAATTTGAATATTTTTGAATCTGCATCGGATATCCGCAGTCGATATAATTTTTCTTTTTGGGATGGTTTAATTGTTGCTTGTACGCTATCCGCAAGAGCAAGTATTCTTTATTCTGAAGATATGCACGATGGATTAGTAGTCGCTGGTCAATTAGAGATTGTGAATCCATTTAAATGAAAGTAGAGATATTAGCGTTAGATCACAATCCCAGTAAGCTTTTTATTTTGGGGCGATACGCAAAGCGTCAAGCCTATGACGTTAGTCACGCTAGTCCCTAAGAGGGACGCTGCGCAAACGCTATCGGCTTATCGCCTGTAGTAAAGTACCAAATGCCATTAGGCAAAACCCTGTGCCGTAAGTGCTTTTGAAGTGAAAGTCCTAAAGAAGCGGGGTATCTATTTCTGCATCCTCTACCCCGCTTTTGTACTTGTTTTAGTCACTCCTCAAACAGACGATCGCCCTTATGCAACCGATAAGCTATTTGATATGTTTGGACTTGCGATCGCATTGTCGGCGCGTGTGCTGCTAAATACCTTGTCACAGCAACCAACACGTGAATACCAGCAGGAGTTTCACCCAAAACAGAATACTGACGCAAAGCCGCTTCCACTTCTTGAGTAACATGAAATTCCCGATTTTCTCGCAGCATTAATTTACCCAGCATTATCAGTAGTTTTTGTGGCTTGCCACCACCGTAAAGATACTGAGCAACTAACTGACCTGCTTCATTCACCTGCTGTTGACGATTCAACAACTCTGGCAATTGTTCAAGCAATTTCTCTGGATTTTCAACTGGTTGTTTTGCTTCTGGAAGTCGGGCAGGTGGCACATTCAAAAAGCGGTTGAGGTACACACTTATAGCAGCATCAAACACACCCCGAAGTAACTCTAACGACGGCACCCGTTGCAATCCTTGATGAACTGCATTGGCAAAGGTGAAGGGATGGTGTGCTGTGTCCCAGTCTCCAAAATCGTTATTGGTATTGAATCGGGCAACCCGCAGGGCGGCTGTGTAAGTAACGACACCTGCTAATTGCTCTTGAGTGCAACCTTGCTTGAGGGCAGTCAATAGCGCGTCCGTTATAGCTTGGGCATCTTCACCTAATAGAATAGGAACCAATTCTTCTCGACCGGACCAAGTTCCCCATTGAGGGCGTCCTTCCTCCAAGGCTGCGGGTAACTCCTCAAACGCAGACTCTAAAATTTCGACTAAATCCACAGGGTAGCGCCAGGAATTTGACTCTTCCATGCGGGAGGCATTTGCCAAACCAGAAATCAAACTTGCTAAAACTTTCTCAGCACCCTGCCAATCGATAGCATCAAGTGCTTCTAACGCCTTGTTAATAAAGTCGAGTGTATGACCGACATCAATATAGCGGTGGTCTGTAGCAGCAGCAAATAACATATCTGCTATTTGTTTGTTATCAGCACCCATCCGAATTGCAGATATTAGACAACGTTCTGCCGCTTCACTATCCCGACGTTCGATAAACTGACGGAACCAACTTTTGAGAGTCTCGATGTCAGCTGTGGAATTGGGCAATGGATGAACTACAAAGTGAGGTGGCGCACCTGCACTGTCACGGGCTACAGCTGAAAGTCCTTGATAAAGGGCAAGAGGTCGGTCTTCTGCATCCAGATAAGGCAGCAAGTTCATCATGCAGGTGTGGATGGTTAAGCCTGCACCCCAACCTTCCTTGTTGTAACGGGTGCCAAACTCTAATCCTGCTTGGAAGGATTCGCTAGCATCTACCCCCATGTCTAGTAAGGCAATCACAGATTTGGCAATCACCAGAGAAATGCCTTGTTCTAACCCATCCTCAAGCCGTTGGCGGTGGTGGACATAAGAGTCAACTTGAGGACTCAAATTCACCCACACTTCGCCAGAGCGAATTTCTACAGCAAAGGCACGAACATCATCCGCCCAAGAATCGAATGTTCCCCCACTCGCAAGATCAAAGCGGGCATAGTGCCAAGGGCAAGTGACAATGCCATCTTTACAAGTACTCCCGTGGAGGGGAAAACCCATGTGAGGACAACGGTTATCTATGGCATAGACTTTGTTGTCAGAGTAAAACAGGGCAATGGTGTGCTTTTCCAGATTAACGATCAAACTCCCTGCTGCTTGAACATCTGCAAGTTTGGCAGCACGAACGTATCGGTTTTTACTTGTTGTGGGTTTTAAAGTTTGAGTCATATGCACCTTCAGTGGAAAGTAGGGATGAGAAACACCGGTGATATCCTCTACTTTCTACTCTGACGAAATTTTTAGAGTTTGAGTAGAAATTGATTCAAATTTTTGTTAAGTAACTATTATGAATTGCGTACACGACAAGCGATGAAAATTTTCTCATCTTTTGTCGGGTGGGTATAAGCAATCCCCACCCGACTTAATTCACAGGCTATATGCCTACCAATCAAGAGCTACAACACTACTTAGCACTTAAGTAAGCTTCCAATGCTTCAGAACCACCAATGAGTTTGCCATCAACAAACACTTGGGGAACAGTGGATGCACCTGTGACAGCTTGTAATGTGCGAGGTGTGACATCTTTACCCAAAACAATTTCTTCGTAATCAATGCCACGGTCTGTCAACATAGATTTGGCACGAGCGCAGTAGGGACAACCAACTCTTGTAAACAGAGAAACCAGTTGAGGTTTCGCGGCTTTAGGGTTGATGTATTGGAGCATTGTCGCTGCATCAGACACCTTAAAGGGATCGCCTGGTTCTTCAGGTTCAATAAACATCTTTTCAACGACGCCATCTTTGACCAACATGGAATAGCGCCAAGAGCGTTTGCCAAACCCTAGGTCTGATTTATCCACAAGCATTCCCATGCCTTCTGTGAATTCACCATTGCCATCAGGTATAAAAGTTATATTTTCTGCTTGTTGGTCTTTCGCCCATTCATTCATCACAAAAGCATCATTCACGGAGACGCAGACGATATCATCCACACCATTTTCTTTAAAAACCTTTGCCATCTGGTTGTACCCAGGAACATGAGTTGATGAGCAAGTAGGAGTAAATGCTCCCGGTAGGGAAAAGACTGCCACAGTTTTACCTGCGAATAGCTGATCCGTTGTCATATCCACCCAATCACTGTCCTTGCGGGTGCGAAAGGTAATACTGGGAACTTTTTGCCCTTCTCGATTAGCCAACATAAGCTTAGCTCCTTAGTGAATCTACTTCTAAATCATACTCATAATGAATTCGACTTTCAAGGGCAAATTTTATGAATATGATATTTGGTACAGAAATTATTTGATCTAGGTTAGCCCTCAGGTACTGTGGCTGCTTTTTTCTTCCAGTTGATAATGATACAGCAAAGCCGCAACTGCGCCACCAGCCAAAGGACCAATCCAATATAACCAGAAATCCTGGAGTCTACCTGCTATTAAAGCAGGACCAAGATAACGCGCTGGATTCATTGCCGCACCAGTAATTGCACCACCAGCCAGGATATCTAAAGCTACTGTCAAACCAATAAACAAGCCTCCCATTTTGGGTGCGCGTTTATCAATGGCTGTACCAAAGACAACGAATACGAGGAAAAAAGTCATGATAAATTCCATGACTAAACCCATCAAAGGAGTAATATTTTTACCGAGAGATGGCGTACCCATTCCCACAGCTTGGAGTGCTTGCAGGGGAATAGCTAACTTGACCATACTAGCGGCGAAAATTCCGCCCAAACATTGGGATATTATGTACCCTACAGCATTTTTGCCATCAATTTTGCGAGTTAATAAAACTCCAAAAGTCACGGCGGGGTTAAGGTGACCACCACTGATAGCAGCTGTCGCACTGACCATAACAGCAATTGTAAAACCGTGGGCAAGGGCAATTGCTACTAAATCGACAGGTGAGAGAGTTCCAATTTTTGTAATGTGATTTGTAGCGATAGAACTAATGCCAATGAAAATTAAGGCGAAAGTCCCTATAAATTCTGCAATTAAAGCCTTTGGATTCATAGCCCTTGGTGATCTCCACAATTTCCAAATCAACTAGACTTTAAACTAAACAGCGATCGCAAAAAGTTAAGCAGGCTATGAGTTAGTTGTATCCCACATTCCGCACTTCAAAATGTAACAAAAAATACTACTTTTATTGAAGATGGTAAATAAAAATACTCATAAGCTTTAAGTAAGTTGGCATGAAGAATAACCCTCTTTTGTCACTTTCGCTGAATGAAATCTGTAATGCCTAAATTGCGTTCGTGAAATGTCTATTTTCTAGTTGCTACAGTACGAAAGAATTCGGCATTCATTTTTCCTCTTCCTGGAGTGACAAAAGAGGGATAAACCGAGAGTTATGAAGAATGTCGGGTATCAGCAGGTGTCGTAACTGCTTCCGTTAAATATGAAAAACACATTTTTTGTAACTCTTTGTATATATATTGTGTAATTTGTTTCTCGATAGTCCCCTCATTTATTTGGACAAATCTCCTGGCGCAACTTATCACGGGTAGCGAGATAATCATTTAAATAGTTACAGCCCTGCGCCAGTAAATCATCTAAATCTATACTCCATAATTTAATGGTCTTGTCTAAACTTCCAGAAGCTAAGGTTTTGCCGTTAGGACTAAACACAACGCTGCTGACCCAACCTTGATGTCCAGTGAGGGAGGCAACTTCTTTTCTGGTCCCCACATCCCACAATTTTATGGTCTTGTCCCAACTAGCAGAAGCTAAGGTTTTGCCATCGGGACTATACGCAACGCTGTTGACTTCACTTTGATGCCCCTCTAACTGATTGCGTTCGCGGATATTTAACAAGATTTCCTGTAAACTAAACAATGGGCTATAAGCTGGGTAATCAGCCAAAGATGGTTTACCTTTAACTAAACTTTTCAACTCCTTTCCAGCCCGCATTATTTCAACTAAATTCTCAATTTGCCTTCCTACATAGAACTGACGCAATGTTCTAACTCCTACTTGTTCTAATCGCGTAGCCGTCAGGGCATTTTTGCGTTGTGCTTCTGCGCTTTTTCGCTGATTTTCGGCGGTTTGTGCCAGTTGTTGTGCTTTTCGTCGCTGCTGTTGTGCATCTTCTTTTTGTTTTAAAGCGATTTCTCGGTCTTTCTTGGCTTGTCCCGTCTGTTTGCGCGCTGAGTCTTGTTGTTGCTTTGCTAAAGTTAGTCCATCTACAGCAGTTTGACGTGCTTGTTCTGCTTGTTGACGCTGTTTTTGAGCTAATAATGCTTGCTGCTGTGCTTGTTGTCTGTCTCCCTGAGCTTTACCAACTGCTTCGTTTGCAGATTTCTCTTTTTCTTTGGCTATATTTAATTGTTGGTCTTTTTGCAGCAAATCTTGCTCTTTCTTCTTTACATCCTCAGTCGCTTTTTTTAAATTAGCATTTGCACTTTTTTGGTTGGCTTGTGCTTTTGTGAATGCAGTCTCAGCTTGTTGTTTTTGGTCAGTAACAGATTGCAGTTCTTTATTTGCATTATTTAGTTTTGAAGTAGCTAAATCTTGTTTTTTAATAGCTTCACCTGCCGTTATCAATGCAGCTAACGCACCAATTATAGACAGCGCCAAAAAAACCGAAGCAACAATGCTAATACGAACCTGTCTCTTTGTCTTGCCTTCTGCTTCCGTCAAACGCTGATTAGCTTTTTTCTCTTTCTCCAAAGCTTTATTTTGTCTGACTTCTGCCTCCGCAACCTTTTGATTTAACTCTGCTTCTACACTCGTAGATAAAAATCTATAATCAACATCACTCAAACTTTTTCCACCAGCCCACACACGAGCAATTTCTAAATCTTCTCTCCGCAACAAACAGGACTCATCCTGGTATCCACTCTCTTGCCAAGCCTTTAAATTATTAGTATAGGGACGTAATTTACCTAGTTCATTCTCAACCCAATTAATATCAAAGACATTCCCATAAATCTTGTTATAAACCCTTAATTTTGTCTGCTGTTCAACTACTACCCCTGTTAACCGTAACCTCATTTGTTCAGGGCTACCATTAATAGCAATCTCACTCTGCTGCAAAATTTGCTGATATAAACCCAACAATGCCACAGTAATTTGCTCGTTAACTAATATCCTATCCCGAATTGTTTTTAAATGTTCTTCTTTATCCTGAGCTTCCCAATTTTCAATAATTCCACTTCTCACTACCCCTTCTACTAACTGTGTAATTAGGAACCTCTCCCCTAACCCCTCTCCGCTTCGGAGAGGGGAATTGTCAATTTTTTCGTTTCTTTGTTGTAGAGAATGAGAAACCATAAATTCAAAGCCTCTCTCCTCGTAGGAGAGAGGTTTGGAGAGAGGTTTTTTCAAAGTCACCTTTAACAAATTACAAACCTTCTGCGTCAATAAAGGTTGTCCCCCTGTCCAAGCCAAAACCTCTTGCATCAAAGCTTGCGGATTCTCTACCTTCCCCTCAAACCCTTTTGTCAAAGGTGCCACTTCATCCAATTTAAACCCATAAAGTTGAATCGCTCTCCCAATATTAAACGGTGTTCTTTCCTCATCCTTAATTAAATCTGAAGGTGTAGCTACTCCGAACAACGCAAAATTCAACCGCTTATACTCATCTTTAAAAGAGCGTCTTTGATAACAGCTTCTAATTGAAGCAAAAAAATCATCAGCAGGAAAGTCTAAACGAAGGATACTATCAATTTCATCCAGAAAAATGACAATATTTTGATGAATATTTGGCAGCACCAACTCATCAAAAAGCTTTTCCAAACGTCGCAGCGGAGTAATTTCGATAGATTTGTCCCACCATACAGCCAAATCTTCTGGTTCAACAAAATTCAGTTCAGTTAATAAACTATCAACAATACTCCCATACCACTGCTCAATGGTAATATCTTGACTACCCAATCCAGAAATATCAATCACAGCACAAGCAAAACCATCAGCTTGTAGCTGTTTCATCGTCCGCACCAACAAACTCGTTTTACCCATCTGCCGGGAGTTAAAAACATAACATAGCTCCCCTGCCTTTAGTGCATGATAAAGGTCATAATCTGCTTGCCTTGTTACATAGCTGGGAGCATCTGACTCTAAACTACCACCAACTTTATACTCGTAGTCTCCCGTCATAACTTTGTTTCTATAGGGATAAAAATTACATCGATACCTATCTTGAGTTTAACTTCCGGAATATTTAGTTCTTATTGTGTTGCTATTGAGTTGTTCTTTACTTTACCAAACAAATACTTATCCTGTAAGCTAAACTTGGTAGTTTATTTGTTACTCAGCTATGCCGCGTGGAATCCGAGTAAAGACAGAGTGTATTCCCCTAGTCAAGCAAAGAAAGTTACAAAAAGGTTTTGTCCGTCAAATCGATTTAGCTGAGAGAGTAGGTCGTAGTCAATCAGTAATTAACTTTTTCCTCAACGGTAGGACAGTTGAATACCTCAACTTCTACGAACTTTGCGAGGTATTAGGTTTTGAAGTTAACGAAATTGCCGATTTTGAAGCACTGGCAAGTGTAAATACACCAAAAACACAAAAAATAAATAGTTCCTCTTCTGACTCTTCTTTTTTACCTTCCCCCGTTGCGACTCCCAACTCCCCATCTTTAACTCTCGACCTAGAATATCCAGAAGGAGAAGTGCCATTAGATTCTCCCTTTTATATAGAACGTCTGCCCATTGAGCAACGTTGTTATGCGGAAATCAAAAAACCTGGTTCTCTAATTCGCATCAAAGCACCGCAGCACATGGGTAAATCTTCACTTCTCGCGCGGATTCTCCAACAAGCAGAAAACCAAGGTAATAAAGTAGTAAGCATCGATTTTCAGATAGCGGACGAGGAGTTTTTCTCAGACTTAAATAAATTTCTGCGGTGGTTTTGCGATACTGTCACCGAAGCATTAGCAGGAAATGACCGAGAATTGCTAGAAAAATTGCTGCAACAACTTGATGAGCATTGGAAATCTGGACAGCGCTTTGGTTACATGAAGTCTTGTAAAAATTACTTTGAGCGCTATTTATTCCCAGAAATCAACCAACCGCTGGTTTTAGGGTTAGAAAAAGTTGATAGATTATTTGAATATCCCAAAATCTACAAAGATTTTTTTGGATTGTTGCGTGCTGTCCATGAAGAAGCTAAACGTCGAGATATTTGGAAGCAATTAAGATTAGCGATCGCATATTCTACCGATGCTTATGTACCAGTTGATATTAACCAATCACCATTTAACGTTGGTTTAGCGTTGGAGTTACCAGAATTTACCCACGAGCAAGTAAAAGATTTAGCCCAACGTCATCAACTAAATTGGCACGATACAGAAATAAATAACTTGACACAATTAGTGGGAGGACACCCTTTTTTGGTACGTTTAGCTCTATTTAAAATAGCTAACGGAGAGATAAATTTAGCTAACTTCTTGCAAACAGCGCCAACAGCAGCAGGTATTTATCGTCAGCATCTGCAACGGCAAGAATATATTTTGCAGCAACAGCCAGAATTAGGGAAAGCAATGCAAGACATTGTTGCAAACGACCATCCTGTAATTTTAACAACAGAAATCAGGTTTAAATTATATAGTCTAGGATTGGTTACATTACAAAATGATCAAGTTATACCAAGATGTGAGCTATACCGTCAATATTTCTGTACTTTAATAAAAGACAATCAGAAAACAATATAACTCAAATTAACTCAATAACATCTCCAGTCTTAACTCAAGTCGCCACAGTGTTTGATGAGAATATCGAATTCAACAAACACCAATGTTAAATAAAACACTCAAAACCAAAGCACTTGCAACACTCGCTGCTATTTCGGCTACCTGTTTCCTTGCACCTACCGCAGTCCGTGCTGATAATAGCCAATATGTTAATGATATTCGTAGCCAACTAATACGAGCAGCAAGATCTGCTGGTTTCCACAATTTGACTTTAACTCATGAACCTGTTGTCGATTCACTCGCCCACGGTCGTTCTCATAATATTACAATTAATCTGCGTGCAGGTACACCATACGCCATAATTGGAGTGTGCGACAGAGATTGTCGAGATTTAGATATTGGACTTTATGATAGTGCTGGAAATCTAATTGCTTCTGATTCGGACAATGATGATACTCCTGCCATTGGTATAAATCCGAACTATAGTGGAGCCTATCGAATTCGGGTTAATATGGCTAGTTGCAGTGATAATCCTTGTTACTACGGTGTTGGTGCATTTGGTCGATAGAACCAAATTATTGACATCAACTTTATCAGATTTCAGACGTTGCTGAATCACGATATGAACTATGCGATCGCCTAAAAAAGCACAAATAAAAAAGAAGGCAACAAAGATATTACCTTCTTCCTTTTCTTCATTTCGTCAATGAGAAAAACCCTTTAACCAAGGACAAAATTTACTAACTTTCCTGGCACCACAATCACCTTTTTAATTTCCTTACCCTCAATAAAACGCTGAACAATTTCTGACTCACGAGCATACTTTTCCAACTCTGCTTTATCTGCTTGTGCCGGAACTTGAAGATCTGCACGCTTTTTGCCGTTGACTTGAATCACCAAAGTGATTTCATCAGCAACTAAGGCAGATTCATCATACTTGATCCAAGCTTGTTTGTGGACTGATTCGTTATGACCCAATTGCTGCCACAATTCTTCAGAAATGTGAGGTGCAAAAGGTGCCAGCAACACCACCAAAGTCTCAATACCTTCTGCATAAATCGGTGACTCTTTGCAGCTAGCGTCAGCCAAAGCGTTACTCAACTTCATCAATTCTGATACCGCCGTATTGAATTGATATTCACCTTCCATATCTTCCGTAGCTTCTTTGATAGCAATGTGAATTGCCCGCCGCAAGTCTTTTTCTGCTTTACTCAATTGAGTTTGCCGATTGCTAACTTTTCTAGGCTGGGGGGTAAAATCAGTAACCAATCGCCAAACCCTGTTCAAGAAGCGGAATTGTCCTTCCACATCAGCTTCATCCCATTCCAAGTCTTTTTCTGGGGGCGCTTTGAACAAGATGAACATCCGGGCAGTGTCCACACCATATTTGCTGATAACTTCTTCTGGTGCGACACCGTTGCCCTTAGACTTAGACATGGTGGCGTAAAGGCGTTGCAATAATTCACCTGTTTGCGGATCGCGAGGGTCATTTGGATTACTAACAAGATAGGAAGGAATCCATTTATCTTTTCCAGACTTGTTAGGATTTAAATAAGTTAAACCCTGCACCATGCCTTGAGTCAACAGGCGTTGGAAAGGTTCATCAAAATTCAACAAACCTCTGTCTCGCAATACTTTTGTAAAGAACCGCGAATACAACAAGTGCAAAATCGCGTGTTCAATACCACCTACATATTGATCCACTGGCATCCAGTCATTTGTCTTCGCGGAATCAAAAACCTGTTGCTCATTTTTAGCATCGGTAAAGCGCAAGAAGTACCACGAGGAATCAATAAAGGTATCCATCGTGTCAGTTTCCCGCTTTGCCGGAGTACCACAAGTTGGGCAAGGCACATTCACCCAATTTTCCAATTTAGCCAAGGGTGAAGGTCCGCGTCCAGAAAATTCAACATTTTCTGGCAACTGCACTGGCAAATCTTCTTCAGGAACTGGTACTGTGCCACAGTTCGGACAGTGAATCACTGGAATGGGTGCGCCCCAGTATCTTTGCCGTGAAATCAACCAATCCCGCAAGCGATACTGTACGCGTGCTTTGCCAAAACTTTGTTTTTCAGCGTATTCCACGATCGCACTCTTAGCATCTGTGGAAGTTATGCCATCAAATTGACCGGAATTAACCACAATTCCTGGTTCTGTATATGCCGCTTGTGGAGTAGAATCCTTATCTGCTTCTGCCTGTGGTACAATCACCACTTTAATAGGCAGATTCTGTTCCTTGGCAAACTTAAAATCTCGTGCGTCGTGTGCGGGAACGCCCATCACTGCGCCCGTACCGTACTCGTACAACACGTAATCAGCAATCCAGATAGGAATTTCTTCTCCAGTAAACGGGTTTATTGCTTTACCCCCAGTGGGAATTCCGCGCTTGGGTTTATCTTCAGCGGTGCGTTCCAACTCGCTTTGATTGGAAACCTCTTGAATAAAAGCTTCTACTTCTGCTTCTCGTTCTTGTGTCGCGACGCGCTTTGTCAAAGGATGTTCTGGCGCTAACACAACGTAGCTAACGCCAAAAACTGTATCTGGACGTGTGGTATACACGCCGATTTTTTCTTCCATCCCAACAATGGGAAATTCCAAGTAAGCCCCTGTGGATTTACCAATCCAGTTTGCCTGCATCAACTTGACGCGTTCTGGCCAACCTGGTAATTTGTTGAGGTCATTCAACAATTCTTCAGCGTAATCAGTAATTTTTAAAAACCACTGCCGCAAGAGTTTGCGTTCAACTTTGGCACCACTACGCCAGGAACGTCCTTCGCCGTCAACTTGCTCATTTGCCACGACAGTTTGGTCAATTGGGTCCCAGTTTACAGCAGCTTCTTCTTGGTAAGCCAACCCCGCTTTTAAAAATTGCAAGAAAATCCATTGCGTCCACTTATAATAATCAGGCGAACACGTGGCAAGTTCGCAATCCCAATCAATGGACAAGCCAAGACGCTTTAATTGTTGCTGCATCTGAGCCATATTTTCATACGTCCACTTCGCCGGCGGTATTCCTCTATCAATCGCGGCGTTTTCTGCTGGTAAGCCAAAAGCATCCCAACCCATAGGATGTAGTACCCGATAACCTTGCATCCGTTTGATGCGAGCAATTACATCAGTAATCGTATAATTACGGACGTGACCCATGTGCAGGCTGCCCGAAGGATAAGGGAACATGGACAACGCGTAGTATTTTGGCTTATTGCTATCTGTAATAGTTTTATCTAAGCCTTGTTCAGTCCATGTTTTTTGCCATTTTTCCTCAATTGCTGCTGGGTTATATCGGGACTCCACAACGAGAACTCCTAACTGAATTTAATAGTCGCTTCTGTTTCGCTATTGTGGCATACTCTAGAGTTACCGTGACGGCACTGCGATCCGCGCATATTAAAGCGATGGTGTTGGCAGCGGTTCTGTGGCTGACAATAGAAGAACATGAAATCAGACATCATTCTCATTGGTCCGATTGGTACTGGCAAAACTACGATTGGGGCGCTTCTAGCTCACAGGCTCAGTCTTCCACAATACTCGATGGATGAGCGACGGTGGGACTACTACAAAGCGATCGGCTATGACGAGGAACTAGCAAAGCATAAACGAGAAACTGAGGGGTTCTGGGGAGTCTACCAGTATTGGAAGCCATTTGAAGCCTATGCTGTTGAAAGGCTGCTATCCGAACATAACCAATGCATCATTGATTTTGGGGCTGGTCATTCCGTGTATGAGGACGCTGTTTTATTCCAACGAGTTCAGCAAGCTCTAGCACCGTATCCTAATGTTGTTCTTTTACTTCGATCACCCAACGAATATGAGTCGGTGCAGATCCTTAATGAGCGCAATAAGTATGTGCCAGATGATAAACCAAACATCAACGAACACTTCATCAGACACGCCTCAAACTATGAGCTTGCGAAGTTCACGCTATACACCAAAGGCAAGACACCAGAAGAAACTTGCAGCGAGATTCTCAACTTGATAAAGGGTAAGTCCTTGTATGGTTGGAACCATTCAACCAGTTGTTAAACTAGCTATATTTTGTCAATTTCTTTGGTGCTGACGTCAATAAACTTAATAAATTTACTGCATTAACTACATATACACCATTAATTTGCTTGTTCTGCTTGATTTTCTCTAGATTTGCCTGTGTAAAACAAATGATTGGTTGCACAAAACTCACGCGCTTCATATCTTTTAAAGCACTTGCTTGACCTTTAACTGCTTGTAACAAGTTTTTCCCGTAAAAATCATGAACCTGCTTGCCGTAGCCTCGCTTCAGCATAGCACCATCAAAAAATATTCTGCCTTTGTTACTTTTGACATCTATTACAAAATAATTGCTTTTAGGGGAACACAAAAATACATCCGCATCACCCCAGCGCTTCAGCGGAACATTGTATTCAATTATCCAGCCTTGGCGTTCCAGAGGTTTTAACAGTCGCGCTACCTCTTCTTCTCCGTGGGCACCTTGGTCTGCTTGATTGGCTTTGATCCACAACTTTTGCCCCTGTTGGTAAAGCAAAGCTGCACCAACCCAGCAGCCAAGCACAACCAATATTCCCAATCGCGACGGGATTGATATCAGTAACAAAATCAAAAAGGGAGAGACAACTAAACTAAATGCCCCTCCAAAGCATGCTAAAGCTTTACTTCTACGTTCGTGGGCTAGTTGTCTGATTCTCATGCCAGCTTTTGGCACATCCACTCCCCCAATTTAAATCGTTACATTTATAATATTGGGAGAATTGGCAAAATTTTACAGCTTGTGCAGAATAGACTACATCTTTGACAGTGTAAATAGAATGTAGTATTGTATTGCAAGCAGAATATGAGTAAAAGACTTACATTGAAACGGTTTTGGGCCTGATTACCAGGGAAGTTTCCCAAATCGATTCATGTGGCGACGAAGAAGAAATTTCTGCTCAAGGTTTTAATCTCGGTCTTTGCCAATACCCTTGAAACACGCATTTTCGTAACTAGCAACTTCAGGAGTTATTAAAGATTCTTGGTGATAAAAGTTTTTGTCTACGGGACTCTTAAACCAGGTGAAGAAAATTATCAAAGATACTGTGCTGGTAAGGTAGTCAATACTACTAGAGCCGTTGCACAGGGAAAATTGTTTGCCTTACCAATGGGTTATCCAGCAATGATACCAGGAGATGACGCCGTATACGGATATTTACTCTCATTCACTAACTCAGATGTGTTAACGGCTTTGGACGAGTTGGAAGGTTACCATCCTGATCGAGACGCATCAGAAAACCTTTACAACAGAAAGCAAATAGAAACCCAGGATCTACAAGGACACTTGCTTGGTTATGCCTGGGTTTACATAATGACAGAAAAGCTAGCCATTCAATTACAAGGTATCCACCAACCCAATGGTTGGTGGAGTAGTTCTCATAAACACAAATGATGAATTCTAAATTTTTTTAACTTAATTTTTTACTTAAAATTCATCATTCATAACTTTTTAATTTACATAGTCTTTAATATTGAACTCATGCTCAATATCTTGCGATTGAGGCTCTACTTTTTTATCATCTAAATTTTCAACAGAGGCTTCTGCTGTTTTTGGAATTGGGATCACTGGATTATTTATAGCAACCCTAAGCGGTGAGGCGACAACAGGAGTAGACATTACTGATTGTGTCTGCGTTGGTTGGTTTTGAGCCAATTGAAGTAGCCTAGACTCACCACCTGTCAGTAGACCAGAAAAGGCACTAATCATGCAAGCTGCAATAGCAGCCCCTCCAGCCATCAATACTAGCCTAGGGCGACGGCGCAAACGTGCCATCACTTGCTCGACTGTTTCTTCTACTGACTGTTGTGGTTCAGGTACTGGAATAGCCCGTACACCTTGTCGCAACTTTAATAGTCGCGCATGCAAACGCTTAACTGTCGCATCTTCTGCAAGCCATCGCTCGACTTGCTTGCGTTCAGCAGCCGTCACCTCACCATCGAGGTAAGCACTCAATAACTCGAAGCGATCGCGCTTCACCATATCCATAGCACCCGTTAATTCATTGGTATGCTCAGTATTCCCACCTCGCAAATCTTTGTGATGTTGCAAGGCAGAACGGTCATCAAACTGAGAATCAGTAGTCATTTTAACATTATTACCAATTCCTACACGGGTAAACACAGCGGACTAAGATGAGAAATTAATCAATTCTTTTCCTGTTGGCAGAAGCACTCTGCTATCTCTTTCATAATACTAACGAATTATCATAATCTGCCATTAACCAAAGGATGGAAACTGTTATTACGAATCTAAATAATTTTGCAACTGAGATTGCAATCTCGCTCTTGCTCTAGCTATTCTCGACTTAACTGTTCCTAGAGAAACACCAGTAATTTCGGCAATTTCTTCATATGCCAATCCTTCGATTTCTCGCAGAACTATTGTTGTACGGAATACTTCTGGCAAATCAGCGATCGCCTCACGTAGTTGCTCATAAAACTCTCTAGTCGTCAGTTCTTCCTCGGGTCCAGGAGTATCTCCTGCAATTTCCCAATCCATCTCGCCATCGTCTACCGAACGGGGAGCATCCAGTGACAAAGGACTGACAACCCGCTTGCGCTTACGCAACTCATCGTAAAACAAGTTGGTGGCAATACGGCTTAACCAGCCTCGGAATTTGGATGGTTCTTGTAATCGGTTAATATTCCGATATACACGAATCCAAACCTCTTGAGCCAAATCAGCTCTGTCAGGCCAATCAGGAGCTAGATGGTATAAGACTCTATCTACCTGGGATTGATATCTACGTAACAACTCAGCAAACCCAGCACGCTCAGGGCGTAATCCTGCTTGACAACGCAAAATTAGGTCATGATTTGAGAGTTTCTCAACTTGTACTGAGGTTTCTGGAAGCCTTGTATCAACTGTTGACCAGGATACAGTAATCGATTGACTCATAGATCGCACTGGCTTTAAATCATCCCTATCTATTAGACCTGTTAATCAGTTGGAAGTTACTTGATAGAGTGACGGATTTTTGACTGGAACACTCTTGGTATACTAAACTAGACACAAAGATAATGGAACAAAAAAAGACTTCATACGTCTATTACAAATACACCCACCTTTGTGCACCTCTTTGTTATGAGGTACAACTATAGGGCAATCTTACTTATGTTTGTGCGATCTTGAGAACTGACCACTTACGCTTGACAAAGTTTGAACAAAAAACAAGTTAAAACAAAATCAACTCAGTAAGATTCAACAATCCACGAGACTAATAATGCATTTTGTGTTCTGTGAGTTTTGAATTCTTTGTTGGTCATTTGCTTTGTTTCAAAAAAATTTCTTGCCGTGGCAATGTTACCACGATATTTGCTGCTCTTTCAGCTTCTTGTTGGTAATTCTTGAGATTTGCATTCGCTTGCTTGGGTATGTGAACTTGCGAAAACAGATTTAAAGAAAAAGTAATCGTAACTGCTAACAATAGTTTTTCCAACATAATTTTTCTCTCACCCACGCCAATTAATGATTGCTACATTTAGTGAAGAGTTCCACTCCAAGGAAAGTTTCTGATCTGAATTTGGTTCATGTCAAAGCAGTAACGGAATGTCCTTAAGACCTAGTTTGCCTGGGAGTATTGACGAATTCATGAGGAAACTGATAAATCTTGATGAATTTTTGGTAACCAAATCATGAGAAGATAAAAAAAATATAAGTATAACTATTGTTCGCTCTTGATTTTTAATGAATGCCAGTTTTGAAGAGTTGGTACAGGGTAGGGCTATGGTGGGTAGAGTAGATCAAAGGTTAGAGTAAGGTAGGGTAAGCTGATAGCTAAATGGAAGAGCTGGGTCTCTTAAAGAGAATAGACGATGGCGAGAGTAAGAAACGACTTATTAACACGTGTAGTGATGTTGCTCTGTTTTGGTACAGCACTGCTATCTCTGGCTGTCCGCTGGCACATGACGAGTTCTACGACTGCTGATACAAAGTTAAAAACAGGTGGAAACGTTATTTTATCTGAGAAAGCCTTTGCAGCAGAAAAACCGTGGCAACTGATACAGGGAAGACAGAATGCAATTGCGTCCAATATCTCAAATTTGCTATCGGCTAAAAGTTCGGCTCAAGAAAAATCATCTCTTGGGTTGGTATCTGGAAAGACTTTATTGGTAGTTGCTTTGAGCGATCGCCGCGTTTACGTTTATCATGGGGATGTTGTTGTTGCAAGCTACCCAATAGGTGTGGGGAAAAAAGGCTGGGAAACCCCCACTGGTACCTTCGAGATTATACACAAGCAACTCAATCCTATGTGGCGTCACCCAATTACTGGCAAAGTCTTTCCGTCAGGTGAAGATAGTCCTTTAGGAGACAGGTGGATTGGTTTTTGGTCAGATGGACGCAATCAAATTGGCTTTCACGGCACACCAGATGAGGAGGTTGTGGGCAGTGCAATATCCCATGGGTGCTTGCGGATGCGTAATCCTGATGTGCGCTTACTTTACCACCAGGTGAGTTTAGGTACACCAGTGGAAGTCCGTCAATAATAATGATGAGTTATGAGTTATGAGTTATTTGTCATTTCTTTTTGATGAATGACAAATAACGAATGACCGAAGAGGGGGAAAGTGGGGATTGGGAAAGGGGAAGGATCCAAGGGTACAAGCCCCAGACCGCCACGCTTCGCTCGCGGCGCTGCGCGACTTTCTTCATGGAGGGGGAAAAGATTCAATTCGTTAGCGTAGCTAACGCAGTGCGACGCAAAGTGTGAGAATTTCGGTGTCCTTACTTCAAGCCAAGAGCTTTAGTTTGGTGGTTCCCTTTCCCCTTTAACCTTTAACCTTTTCCCTGCCCGTTCGCGCAGCGTGTCCGTAAGGACTTAGGGCGTGACTACTCTCATTTTTGCTCAAAATGAGGTGCGTATGCTTGGAGTAAGGTACTAACTTGGCGCAGAACTTCGTTGCCAGTATTTTTTGTTCCAACTGGCGTCCTGTCATCATTCGGTCGGTCTAAGTTTCTAACGATCGCCTCGGCGACTCGCTGGGCAATCAATTTCTGGAGTTCTTTTTTGGCACGTTGGCGCTGGTAGTTGGCACCTTCTTCTGTGGTGGCATACAAAGGTGGTAGGCGGTTCAGGGCGTAAGCGGCAATATCCCCAACATCGAGAGAACTTTCGCTAGTTGCCTCAATTTCTGCTACACGGGATATTGCTTCTGTGAGTACCAACTCTTCCATAACGTTGATAAATTGTTTGCGTGGTACCGCCACCACTTCCCCAGTCAATAGCGCGCCCATCAACTGATCCAACGCCATGTACTCTTGTTTTGAGAGTTCATTCGCGCTATCACAGATTCGCCCAACATCTGCTTCCATTGCTGGTGTTAGATAACCATCCCGGAGAGCTTGTTCCACAATTTTTTCAATACTCATAACGCTCATCATTTTTTAGCCATCCAAGCAAGGGGGGGCACGGTACCAATCAATCCTATTTATTTTGCCCACATATGAGCAAAGAATACGCAAATAGTTACTATTTTACTGCTTGATCTCTCCAAGGTACAGGGTCAATAGATTTTCCATTCACATAAAGTCCCCAATGTAAATGTGGACCTGTAGAAGCGCCAGTTGCACCCACAGCGCCAATGAGTTGACCAGGTTTGACAATATCACCTTCTTTAACATTAATACGACTCAGATGCATAAAAATACTTGCCACTCCTTGCCCGTGGTCAATCCCAACAACATTACCATGAACTCGGAACCCTTGAGATACCTTACCTACTAAGGCAACGCGTCCTCCTGCTGGGGTGACAACAGGCGAACCAGCTGCCCCAGCATAATCAACGCCGCGATGGTAATAATCATTTGCGAATTTACCATTATAATAGCGACGAACACCATAAATTGTTGTGATCGGGCCTTTATTCGGTGCCAAAAAAGCCGCATCCCAAAACTTTTCTGGTGTTCGTATTGCCTTAAACTCTGCTGCACGCTTGAGTTCATACTCTGTGGCTTCCACACCAGCTTTTCCTGGGGGTAGGTTAATGCGCTGTATGGGGAATTTGCGATCGCGTACTTGTATGGATAAATTCTGCACTTGACCTTCAAAAGAAACCTGAACATTTCTGGTTCCAGCTTTTTCCAAAGGCGTGGTGGGGATAAAAGCCCGATACTGTTGTGGTGCTATTTCATATGCTGGATAAGTCTGATCACCATTAGTGACTGTGACATTGCTACCATTAGCTGGATTATCTAAATTCACGACAACTGATATAGTATCGCCAAGTCTAGGAGTTTCTGGACTGACTTGTACTTGTAACGCTTTAGCTTCCCCCGCTAAAGCAATGGGCAAAGCCGCGAATATTCCTAGGACAACACTGATTGCACTGAACTTAGCAATTCTTGCTGGAACGCCTAAACTTAGGACTTTCTTATTAAGCTTACTGGTGTGATATTCGACAGTCATAAAGATGGTACAAAAATTTTCAATCCTTCTGTTGAACAACAGACTACCGTATTGTTTCAGGTGTTTCCCAATCTTGACCAAAACGTAAATACACTTTCCTCCCCACTTCTTTTAAAAGTGGAGAGGAAAGGCGATGTTGTTTAAACAACTCATGATTATGCAGGATTCGCTTGCACTCTCCTTTGAAGGAGGCTGATAATTGAAGCTTTTTCTAGAAGTCCGACCAGTACGCCATTGTCACAAATTACGGCAAGTGCAGATAACTTCTGTTGTTCTAAAAGCTGCATCACTTCCAACAAGGGTTTGTCAGATTGGACAGTGACGACGTGTTGGACTGGTCGCATAACTTCTCGTACTTGAGTTTCTGACCAAAGTGCTGTGGAGACAGTTCGCAAATCTTGAACAGATATTGCTCCTACCAATTGTCCACTTTCATCAGTCACCAAGAAGCGATGCCAGTTTTGACCATTCAAAATACGCTCGTCAGCAAACTCTCTCAGGGTTAGGCTCGCAGACACAGTTGGACTATCCAGTGTGACTGCATCGGCTGCTGTTAAACCAGTCAATTGTTCTTGTACTTTAGCAAACTGAGCTGCATTCCCAGCATTTCGCACTAAGAAGAAACCAATTAACAAATTCCAGATGTTAGCAAAGCTACCAAACAATAGTACTGGAAGTAAACCAGAGGCTACAGCTATCCAACCAAAGATTTGCCCAACTCGACTGGCAAAAACGACGCCTTTATATGGATTACCTGTTACTTTCCAAACAAGAGCTTTCAGTATATTTCCACCATCTAGAGGCAAGCCCGGAATAAGGTTAAATAGAGCTAATGCCAAGTTAATAGAAGCCAGTAGTCCAATGATTGCTGCCAATGGCCCTGTTGGAGTAGCTACAAAACCGATAGCTGTCAGTATCCCGAATAGCACTAGGCTAACTAAAGGACCTGCAACTGCAACCCAAAAAGCTTCCGCTGGAGTTTTCGATTCTCTTTCTAAGCTTGCCAACCCACCAAATATGAATAGTGTAATTGATTTTACATCTATTCCTTGACGAATAGCGACAAAGCTATGTCCTAATTCATGGGCGACAACCGAAGAAAATAACAATACTGCTGTCAGCAATCCCAGTGGCAAAGCTAATCCACCACTTAATTGAGGAAATTGTGCTGCTAGTCCACCGCTGTAGCTTAAAGTCACTAGGAACAGGATTAAAAACCAAGACGGATGGATATAGAAGGGAATCCCGAAGAGATTGCCAACGCGAATAGTCCCATTCATACCTTTCACCTTTGATTTCAACTTACAGAGGTTTTGTTTGACCTCTGTTGATGTGATGTTTCAATCGTAACGAAATGTTAAGCATTTTTAATCTTTATAACTGTCGTGATCTCCGTCTGTTAAGATGCGGTAATCCTACTTAATAGTTGTTAAAACAGTGAACACTGATAACTGGTAACTGGTAACTGATAACTGCGAAGAGGGTATGTGTTAGCCCTCCTCGGTTGCTCTAGGACTGCTCGCTTCTAATTTTTAATTGGTGGTGCCAAAGGTTGGCGTGGTGTACCACCTCCACCAATGCTGTTCGGTTCGTTATTGTCCACTACCTTCACCGCAGCAATAATTTTGGCGAAGTCCGCTTGGAACGCTGTATCTCCATCCATGTGATATCCGGTCACTGCTTCGTACTCTTGCTCAGCACTTCGCTCAACGCAAAGGTAATTGTAGTCCCAACCCGCATCATCAACAACGTAAGCGCCGTAGTCTTGCATGGCTTGGAAGATTTTTTTACCTGCTTTAGAGGTCAGTCCCAAACTCTTGGCTGTGATATCAGGTGGAATTGCTAGCAACGAACCTAAAACCAGCGCGGGATTAGACCCCTGATATTGGTTTGCTGCATTACTATCAGCCAGACGAGCTGGCCAGCGGTAACCAGGAGTTGACGATGAAGGATTATAATGCAGCCACTTACCCCAGATATCGATCTTGAGTGCGTGACGGATAGGCTTGTTGTTCAACAACTCACCTTTGCGAATGCTACCACCAATGCTCGACATCCCTGAGCCACCATGTCCACCGTAAATGCCATCGCCGTAAATGTCTTGCTCTCCAAACCAAACGCCGTAAAGTGGAGCACCCTGGTAACAACGGGTAGTCACGTTAAAAGACACCAATGTTCTGCCATCAGGCTTTAGGAACGCTGAGGAGTTATTTGGCGTAAAGTATTCCTTTGCATCCTCAATGATCAGATTGTAAGGAACCTTCAACGGCTCACCCGCTTCGGGATGCCACTGCGCTTGCTGCTGCGGCCCAAAGCCAGTGCAGCGACCCGGACCCCATGAGTCAGGCATATAAGTTGGCACAGCTGGATCACTTTGTTGGGTGATGATGAACCAATCTGTATCAACTCCAACGCGCGTTGAGCTGATCTGAGCATCAACATATTGCGCGTTTGCTCCAATTGGCATATTCCAAATACTGTCGCAGGCAAACGGCTGTGTGTACTTATCGCGTAGTTGAGCACGACCACATTTGCTCCTATCTGAGGTGGTGGTTTGGGCTGTGAGAATAGGGGTAATCGTTTTTGTCAGATGTGAAAACTTTTTTGAGCTATTTGCTAACTCCAACTTGGTCTTTTGAGTGAGACTCAAGCTTAATTGATTTTGATTGCTAACACTGATCACAGAAGTGGTATTAAGAATATGGTTAATAGCACTCAGGGTTATAGGATCGAAAATAATCATTTGCCTATTTTGTTAAATATTGGTTGAATCTCATATATGGTCATTTTTTCTCCTCTAGACTAATAGAGGAAAAACCCTGAAAACTTGTTGAAGTTTTGTAGGCAGAGATTTCACACCTTGAGTGAAGCCAAGTTGACGCAAATGAGATGTGCTCAAACTTTTATTCAAGTCATGTGATTAACGCAAACTTGTTAACAATAGGAATCCGATTTGATTTATGAACTAACTCGTCGGGGAGGAAACCCTTAATACGGAATAGGGAATAGAAAAAATGCTGTTGAGGGCATACTGAGCTTTTTTAAAAAAGAAAAAAAGGGTCAGAAATATATGAAAATATTTGAATAGCTCAATCTCTATAAAGAGAAAAATTTTTTATCAATTTTCCGCACAAAATTCTCAACAGGCTTAAATTAACTGAGTTCCCGTGGATGTATGAGGTGAGTAAATGCTCTCCTCAAGAAGCGTTGCGCGACTTAGACAGAGCATTCAAGAACTTTGCTTTTGGCAGAAAAGCTGGTAGAAATGTTGGCTTCCCAAAATTTAAAAAGAAGGGACAAACAGATGGTTTTCGTCTTACTGGTTCTATCCGGGTCAACACAAAATCTGTACAATTGCCACGACTAGGAAAGATACGAACCAAAGAATATACAGGTAAATTTTATGGTCGAATTTTATCTGCAACGGTCAACCGTGAAGCTGACCGTTGGTTTGTCAGTCTGACCGTAGAAGCTCAAAGACCAGAACCATCTCCAGTACAAGGTGGCTATGTGGGAATTGATGTTGGAATAACGTCATTTGCGGTATGTTCTGATGGTACAAAAAGGGATAGTGGTTGATGCCACTATTAGTTATGAGTCGCTGAAACAGGAAGCAACAAGTGGACGAGATATTTGTCCATAAGTTGTGGAACGGAGTTGTACAATATTCCTAAAGGGTATGAGCCAGTAGCGGCAATCGCTATTGGATACCCCGGCGAATCCAAATCACTACCAGAACAATACCAACAGCGCGAGTTATCTCCACGCCAGCGCAAGTCCATTGAGACGTTTGTCTTCACTGGAAGCTGGGGACAAACTTCCCCTGTGGTCAAATATTAGTTATTAAAAAAGAGTGATTTTCCCTCTTCATCCAGTATTTTTTTTAAGCTTTATTTATAAGCTTTACTAAATAGCCGCTGTATCCAACCACAACGGCAAATGCATTACTCTTCAATAGCTGCTGGTATTTCCTCTTCAACTGCTTCAACTTCAACTGGTTCAACTGCTTGAGGTGCTTCAACTTCAACTGGTTCAACTGGTTCAACTGCTGGTGGTATTTCTTCAGCGCTAGTTTCAGCGGCTTCATCTGATGGAGCACTCACAGTAGTAGCACCTTGCTGTTTAGCTAGCAACTGTTCGCGATACCTAACAGCCATTTCTTCTGCCTTGTCATAAACCAAATCGCGATTTTTAATCATGTCACCTGGTTCAGGTTCCAGTTGTTTGGTAGACAAGGAGATACGACCACGTTCTGCATCCAAGTCAATGATCATGACTTTGACTTCATCATTGACATTAAAGACACTATGAGGCGTATCTATATGCTCGTGGGAAATTTCGCTAATGTGGAGTAGACCGCTCACACCGCCAATATCAATAAAGGCACCGTAAGGCTTGATACCGCGTACAGTACCAATCACGACCTCACCAACTTCTAGGCGGTTCATCTTGCGCTCAACCAGCGCACGACGGTGAGATAATACAAGGCGGTTACGCTCTTCGTCTACCTCTAAGAACTTCAATGGTAGTTCTTCGCCAACCAATTCTTCTTTTGGTTTGCGTGTGCTAATATGAGATCCGGGAATAAATCCACGTAAGCCTTCTATCCGCACCAAAGCTCCACCACGATTAGTGGCAAAAACACCAGAACGAACAGTCGCATCTTCTGCTTGCAACTGTCGTACCCGTTCCCAAGCCCGCATGTATTCAATACGGCGAATGGATAGCGTCAGTTGACCATCTTCGTTTTCATCGGTCAGGATGAAAAATTCTCTTGTTTCGTTGGATTGTAATACTTCTTCCGGGCTATCCACCCGGTTGATAGACAATTCTTGTATAGGTATATATGCAGCTGTTTTTGCACCTATGTCAATCAGAGCGCCGCGCGGCTCTATGCTGAATACTGTTCCTGGTACTATATCACCTGGGCTAAAATGATAATCGTACTTGTCCAACAGAGCAGCGAAATCATCGTGAGTAAATCCAATTTCAGGAGCCATTAATTTCTGATTGACCATGCTGATTGTTTCCCGGTTATTTTTCTCCGTAAAGGTTTTGCCTCCTAGCGATGTAATGCAAGAGCCGAATAGGCATTCCACACCTACATCATTTTTCATCCTAGCGCAGAAAAGTGGATCTGAATACATTACCTTCCAGATCGTACATCATACCATAAATACTCTACTCTTTTGTTTTCGTTAATAATTACTTATCAATAATACTTCCATACACTCTTTTTTGTGCAGAAAGGGCGCAATTCTAGATGCGCCCTCACATTTATAGCACTTTACACCTTATCGGTGGATAGATAATGGTGATTTATTTTTCTTCTTTCTTTTGAATGCGAGGAGGTTCGCGGAAGGCGATCGCAAAGAAGAGAGTTCCGATCGCCAAGGTTAAAACTAGGATGTACGCAACGCTTTCCATAGCTATAGTTCCTGCCTATTTTCCCACTATTATTAGTGTACCAAGTTACAAGAAAGAATGGTCTAGGGAATTGAAACTTAGAAATTGGGGATGAGGAAGAATTTTTCCCGTTCCCAGTCGCCAGTCCATAGTTCCTCTGATTAGACCATTCTTAACTTTTCATTACAAAGTTTAGAGAGGTTCCGCACGGCGGGTTGTTTTGTCACCCACTTTCTGGAACAGACCCCATTCAACTTGTTCTTCGAGATCCGCCTCAACACCAGCAAAGACATCTCGGTAGATAGTTCGAGAGCCATGCCAGATATGACCAAAGAAGAACAACAGTGCAAAGACAGCGTGTCCAAATGTAAACCAACCTCTAGGACTGGTGCGGAACACACCATCAGAGTTTAGGGTTTCTTTGTCAAATTCAAAGATTTCGCCGCCTTGAGCCTTACGAGCATATTTCTTCACATCAGCTGGTTCTGTGAAGGTTTGACCGTCTAAGTCACCACCGTAAAAGCTCGCGGTAACACCTGTTTGTTCAAAGCTATATTTGGATTCTGCTCGACGGAAAGGAATATCAGCACGGATAATACCATCACTGTCGGTCAAAATCACTGGGAAGGTTTCAAAGAAGTTGGGTAGGCGACGCACGGTCAACTCACGACCTTCAGAATCTTTGAATACGGCGTGACCTTGCCAAGATTGGGCAATACCATCACCCCTATTCATTGGACCTGTACGGAATAGACCGCCTTTTGCAGGGCTATTGCCGACGTAATCGTAGAACGCGAGTTTTTCCGGTATTTGTGCCCAAGCATCAGAAAGGCTTGCACCTTCAGCAAGACTACCTTGCACGCGGCGATCAATCTCGTGCTGGAAGTAATATTGATCCCACTGATAGCGGGTAGGTCCAAACAGTTCGATTGGTGTGGCGGCGTTTCCGTACCACATGGTGCCAGCAACAACGAACGCTGCAAAGAAGACAGCAGCGATACTGCTGGACAGCACAGTTTCGATATTACCCATCCGCAGAGCTTTATAGAGCCTTTCGGGGGGTCTTACTGATAGGTGGAATAAACCTGCAATAATACCTACAATACCTGCTGCAATGTGGTGAGCCGCGATACCACCAGGGTTAAACGGGTTAAAACCGTCTGGTCCCCACTCTGGTGCGACTCCTTGGACATGCCCTGTTAAGCCGTAGGCATCAGAGACCCATATTCCAGGTCCAAATAATCCTGTGACGTGGAAAGCACCAAAACCAAAGCACAGTAGACCAGATAAGAACAGGTGAATGCCAAACATCTTTGGCAGGTCAAGAGCGGGTTCACCAGTGCGTCCGTCTTGGAACAACTCCAAATCCCAGAAAACCCAGTGCCAAACGGCAGCTAAGAACAGCAAACCGGAAAGAACGATGTGGGCAGCAGCTACGCCTTCAAATGACCAAAAACCAGGATCGGTTGATGGATCGCCGGTAACGTTCCAACCGCCCCAAGATTGCGTTACGCCTAAGCGTGCCAGAAAGGGCAGCACGAACATACCTTGACGCCACATCGGGTTGAGTACTGCGTCGCTAGGGTCATAAATGGCTAGTTCGTACAAAGCCATTGAACCAGCCCAGCCTGCCACCAAGGCTGTATGCATCAAATGTACAGAAATCAGTCGCCCTGGATCATTCAGAACAACTGTATGTACTCGGTACCAGGGTAGTCCCATCGACTACGCTCCTCCTCGATGATTTATGTTTACAAAGCAATGCAATTTTTCAGTTTTTGTTATTGCCACAGCCGAAATTATCCCACAGCTTTGTCTTATAAATGAGACAGTGTGGTTGATTTGGCAATTTTTACACATTTGGGGAGTTTTCATCCCAAAGAGTCGCCATGGCCAAGTGAAAAATGAGAATGTTTAAAAAAGTGTAACGTTTGATGGAGCTGTTTGCAAGCGTGTCAACATCAGCATATACGTAGCTTAAGGGTGTCTCAAACTACGTACGTTTTGAGGATAAAAAGAGCAGGGGATAAGAAAATTCACGCATTCGCTCATTTTTATCCCCTTGATCCGGTGTAACCTTCGTGATCGCTGAAACTAAACCATAGATTTAATATCTTGCAGATGACATCTAGCCGAGGCTGTTCCCAAGCGTTCAATAACCTGTTCAGCACTCATCAACCGTTTGAGGACAACTTGACCTATGGCTTGACCAGATTTACTGACTTCTAGTTGTGTTGTCGGCTTCACTTCCACAGTTAAAACGACATCTTCAACCTGATAAAGCCATAACACTTCGTCTTGTTCTACTAGACAGATATTCATGCGCTGAATGTCTGGTTGGCGTCGCCATGCAGCCATCTGCCAAAGTCCATCAGATGCCCACACTCTGCCAACTGTCCAACCGTCGGATAGGAAGAAGTATTTCACACTCTTTAGTCTCGCTATTAGACTTAAAATCTACTTATTCTCGATTGGCATTTAGGGTGCCAGTCGGTTTCCCTGAAGCTAAGAATTTTTTTCCTGCATTGGGATGCACGTAGACAAACCCTAATGTAAAGCTTTTAAGATACGAGAAAAGCTTAACAAATGTTTGCCCTGGTATAGTTTAAATTTAAAACAAATTTGGGCACTGTTTATATGTTTAATCAAATAATTTTTTTTCTGTTATTCAGGAACATGAAATTCTATATATTGGTCTAATTTTTTTATTCTCATGGTAGGACTTAAATAAACTTATAAAAGTTGACTCGCAAGACTCGCAAGAACTCAAAACTCACAAGATGAGCAGGTTTTCTCCTAAAATTTGAATTTTTTATCGGCAGATTGCCAAAAAAATAGTATAATGCTTGACCACTAAGCTTAAAAATATTCAAGTTATGACCAGGTTTTCCTTGTCCGCAAGACAGTGGAGTCGAATTACTAAATTCTTTTGTTTACTTTGTTTGTGTTTAGTTTTGGTGGCTAGTTGTTCCAGGAGCCAACAGGCTACGACAACATCTGGTACGGTTAATGCCTCAACAGGCGATGGTCGCATTACTATAGGTACGACGCTTAATCCTCGTACTCTTGATCCGGCTGATGCTTATGAATTGCGATCGCTTGGGTTAGTGTACAACATGAGCGATCGCCTTTACGCCTATGAACCAGGAAGCACAGAAATTAAACCTCAGTTAGCCACAGCTTTACCCAAAGTCAGTCAAGATAGTTTGACTTACACAATCCCTCTACGCCAAGGAGTTATATTTCATGACGGAACTCCTTTTGACGCCAAAGCAATGGCGTTTAGTCTGGAACGCTTTATCAAAAATGGTGGGAAACCTTCTTTTTTATTATCAGATGTAGTCGCTTCAGTAAAAGCAACGAGTGAGTATGAGTTAACCATACAACTGAAAAAACCCTTTGCAGCGTTTCCATCACTGTTAGCGTTTTCGGCTTTTTGTCCAGTTTCCCCCAAAGCTTATGAAATTGGTACAGATAAATTTAAGCCAAATATCTTTATTGGTACTGGTCCATATAAATTAGCACGGTATGGCACAGATTCCTTACAATTTGATGTGTTTGATAAATATTGGGGAGAAAAACCAGCCAACAAAGGCATTAATTTGCAAATTTTAAGTAGTCCAGCAAATTTATATAATTCCTTTAGCACAGGTGCAGTTGATGTTGCTTACCTCGCTTTAGAACCAGATCAAATTCGCAGCTTACAACAAAGTGCTAAAAAAGAAGATTGGCAACCGATTGCAGTTCAAGGTAGTGTAGTCAGTTACTTGGTTTTAAATCGGAATCAAAAACCGTTGGATAAGCCAGAAGTTCGACAAGCCATAGCTTCAATGGTTGATCGTTCACTGATGACTGAGCGTGTTCTATTAGGTCAAGGCAGTCCCTTGTACAGCATGATACCGACAACGCTTGACGTTTCCCAACCATTATTTAAAGATAAATACGGTGATGGCAATGTAGACAAAGCTAAACAATTGTTAACTTCTGCTGGTTTCTCCAAATAAAATCCAGTCAAGCTACCAGTTTGGTATCCTTCCAGTTCTGCTCCTCGCAGTTTAGCAGCACAGCTACTCAAAGCTTATGCCGATAAATATATGGATGGAATGTTGCAATTTGAACTCAACGTTGTAGACGGTGCTACCTTCTTTAAAGCTATACCTAGGAGTTTTTATCCCACTGCTTTGCTAGATTGGTATCCAGACTTTATAGATGCAGATAATTATATTCAACCGTTTTTGGGTTGCGATAAAGGATCAGACGCGAAGGGATGCGAAAAGGGGGGAAGCCAAACTCAGGGTTCATTTTACTATAGTGAGACTATGAATAAATTGATTGCAGACCAACGTCAGGAACAAAATCCTGAAATACGTAAGAAAATTTTTGCAACGATTCAAGCACAAATAGCAACTGATGTTCCATATGTTCCCTTATGGCAAAGCAAAGATTATGTATTTGCTCGCAAGGGAGTCAGTGATGTGCAAATTGATCCAACTCAAAATCTGATTTATAAAAGAATCAAAAAATAGTCATGAGTCACCCGCAAGGAAATAAATTTCCTTGCTGATAATACCAAGTCCATTGAAATGGACTAAATTATTTTCCTGTCCTCTTCAAGCCCGGAAATTTATTCGCGCTTAAGTCATCGATTAGGTGCAACATATAATTATGTCTAGATCCAAAGCTTTACAATATTACATAATCGTCCGTGTACTTTTAGCTCCATTGATGCTATTGACTGTAACAACAGTCGTATTTCTTTTACTACGCGCAACACCAGGAGATCCAGTTGATGCGATTATTGGTGGACGTGCGCCAGAAAGTGCGAAGGAAGAATTGCGAGCGAAACTGGGTTTGAACCTTCCAATATGGTTACAGTATTTGAATTACATGGGAAAATTGCTGCAGCTAGACTTAGGAACTTCTATAGGGAGTCGTGGACAATCTGTTTGGGAAATAATTGGGCAATATTTTCCTGCAACTGTGGAATTGGCGGTTTGTAGTATGGCGATCGCACTCATAGTTGGAATTGGAATTGGTGTTATTTCTGCCTCTCGTCCTGGAAGTTATCTAGATATTGGAGGGCGATTATTTGGGATTATCACATATTCTTTACCCATGTTTTGGGCTGGGATGATTCTGCAATTGATTTTTGCAGTCCAATTGGGTTGGTTTCCTTTAGGAACGCGCTTTCCGACAACTACGCCAGCCCCTCATGGTATCACTGGTTTATATACGGTTGATAGTTTATTGACTGGAAACTTGAATCAGTTTTTTACTGCTTTATATTATCTTGCGCTTCATAGTATCACTTTAGGTCTTTTGCTGAGTGGAATTTTTGAGCGAATTGTGCGAGTGAACTTAAAGCAAACTATGAAAGCAGATTACGTAGAAGCAGCAAGAGCAAGGGGTATTCCTGAAAGAAAGATTTTGTTTTCTCACGCTTTAAAAAATGCGCTGATTCCTGTGATTACTGTTATGGGTTTGACGTTTGCTTCACTTTTAGGTGGGGCTATTTTAACTGAGGTTACCTTCTCTTGGCCTGGATTGGCGAATAAGTTATATGATGCGATTAATGCGCGGGATTATCCTTTGATACAAGGAGTGTTGGTGTTTTTTGCGGCAATTGTGGTTGTTGCTAGTATTGTGATTGATATTATCAATGCTTATATAGATCCAAGGATTAAGTATTAGGTATGGGTTATTTTTCGATTGAAGTTTGATGTATGAGTTTTCGGATTGATTCCGGAAACTTTTTTGTTTCAATATATTTTTTAACGAACCGCCAAGACGCAGAGGACGCAGAGAGAAGAAGAAGAAGAGGATTTGTTTTTACTCGCAGTCAAACACGATATTCCGTCATTGCGACTGGAACGTAGACGCCGAAGGCGGCTTCCCGAAGGGTAGTGGAAGGAAGCAATCTCATCAATCCTGAACGACTCATAACGCAAATTGATAAAAGGTTTTTAGTCCATTAAAATGGACTTGGTGCTATAAGCCCGGAACTTCAGTTCTGGGCGGGCGAGAATGCTTGTTGAGAATAGTGTTATATTCTTCAGTAACTGAACTCTCATAATTGCCTAAATGAGCGGTGCTATTTCTGTAAAAATCCTGTTTTTAGCAGCCGATCCGAGTGATGCTTCTCGGTTACGTTTAGGGCAAGAGTTACGAGATATTAAAGAAAGATTGCGAATAGCCAAAGCGCCAGAAAAATATCAGCTAGAACAGCGAGAGTCAGTTCGTGTAGGGGATATTACTCAAGCATTTTTTGATATTGAGCCAAACATAATACATTTTTCTGGACATGGTACAAGTCAAGGAGAGCTTTGCTTTGAGAATGAAGTAGGCAAAGTTCAGTCTGTGAAGGCTGATGCTTTGGCAGCAATGTTTGAGTTGTTTGCACAGCACGTAAATTGTGTGGTGCTAAATGCTTGCTACTCTGAAATTCAGGCAAAGGCGATCGCCCAACATATCCCGTTTGTGATTGGGATGAATGACGCAATTGGTGATCAAGCGGCGATTTCTTTTGCTGTTGGTTTCTACACAGCATTAGCAGCAAATCGTTCCATTAAAGATGCTCATAAGTTTGGCTGTGTACAAATTCAACTACAAGGTATTCCAGAGCATCTCAAACCAGTGATTTATGTAAAAAAAGACCTAATTTCTGACTTAAAATCGAGAACAGAAAGGGCAATTCCCAATCCCTTCATTCCCCAGAATGGCAGAGTAGAAGATACACAACGGTTCTTTGGACGAGAAAGGGAAATGCAGCGGGTGTTTGAGGTGCTTAACAGCGGAAGTAGTGTTGCTTTGATAGGAGAAGAAGGAATTGGCAAGTCATCTTTACTATGGGCGATTTGCCAAGAAGCGAAAAATCGCCTGCAACCGTCGCGTCAGTCAGTTTTTCTAGATTTGAATTATATAGATAATGAAGATGACTTTTACAGCGCGTTGTGTCACGAGGTGGGTATCGCGGAATGTACAGGGTATCTGTTAACCCGAAATTTGAAAGCACATAAAAATAAAGTGCTACTGGCTTTAGATAATGTAGGAAAGATGACTTGGCAGGGGTTTACTCGTGGAGTCAGGGATAAGTTGCGGGGTTTAGCTGAGGGAAGCAATGCGCCGCTGAAGTTGATTTTAGCTGCGACTGAACCACTCAACGATTTGTTTAATGATAGTCATGATGAAGGTAAGACATCACCGCTGGCGGGTATTTGTCAGGAGGAACATATTCAGCCTTGGGATGAAACTACCATGCGTGCTTTTATAGATAGTCGTCTGGCGGGGAGTTCTGTAAGGTTTACTGAGGAGGAGATTGTGCAATTGCTAAAAGAAAGTAGCGGACATTCTCGGAAACTCATGCAGCGGTGCTATAGAATTTATGCGCGGTATACCGGAGGTGGGGAATGAATTCAGTTCTTGCACTATTATCGTATATCGTCCACGACCGCCTAGGATTAAAATCCCAGGCTGATAGAGAAAGTCCACTCAAGTGGACTCTCACAATCGTTATGCTTTGCAGTCCTCTTCAGAGGACTTTGACTGTGAGCCAGGAAATTTATTTCCGGGCGGGTAGTGTTCGTAGCTTACTGAAAATGGCGGAGAACCTGCAATGAACCAACACCCACCCGTACCCCGCCTAGACTTAGCCCCGAAACTCAAGCGCCCCCTCTCCCTGTGGAACCCGTTGGATTACCTGCGCCTGTTGTATTGGGTGTTTTTTTTCCCCCAAGCTTTGCGGTGGTATATGGACACTTTCGGGGGTGGGTATATTCCTGAAAAGGAAATGAGTTGGCAAGAGAAATGGGAGTTGCTGCGACAAAATCCCATTCAGCGAAATTTGCTTATCCAAGGGTTGGTGTTGACAGTTGTTACACCGCTGACGTTGGCTTGGCTTCTTCAGCAAATAGGCGTTGATATTAATTGGTATGACGTGGCGTTAGGCGTGGCGTTAGGCGTGGCGTATAGCGTGGCGTTAGGCGTGGCGTATAGCGTGGCGTTAGGCGTGGCGGGCGGCGTGGCGTTAGGCGTGGCGTTTGGCGTGGCGTTAGGCGTGGCGTTTGGCGTGGCGTTTGGCGTGGCGATACTCCGTCCAGAAAATTGGCTTTTTGGGTTACCTCTTGTTCTGCGATCGCCCCACAGACAATGGCAAATTCCCCATGTTACTCCACTTCCGCTTTACTCCCTGTCTTCTCGGTTGAAAAATTGGCTGTGTCAAGACTGGGAGACTGGTTTGCATAACGCCAACCAATTGCTGGCTTACACTCTTCAATTCATCCCCGTGATTCAAGCTGTTAATCTGGTACTGGCGGAAACCCCTCCAGAGCAAGTTGTCTTTCGTGTCGTTCAGCTAGCTGAAGATCCTTTTGATTGGCAACTCGTACGTTTTACCTCAGCTTCTCTTAATGAAACGCTCAAGTCAACATTTGTCAAAGATTTCTTTTCTTTCCCGTTGTTCTTTTTCTTGCCTCGTCGTTGGCAAGAACAACTCCAAGCTCTTTTTTTCACAGATACTCGCTTAGACACTCCCGCCCGTGCTACAGCAGCTGGTTTCTGGTATCTGCACGAAAAAGAACCAGTGAAAGCCGTGGCGGCTTTTGCACAAGTGCGTTCTCTTCCCTATGGTGAAGAAATGTTCACCCTCGCCCAAACTCTAGCAGCTTTTAACAAAGCAAACAAACCAAACACGATCGCAACAGTAAAAATTCCTCCCTTTCCACAAGAACCTCTGCTGCGCCCAATCACCTGGCAAACTCTCACATCTCTACGTTCTGTCGTTGAGAATGCCAAGATTATACAGCGCAGTCAGTCTGCTTATCAACGCTCTTTAGCTCTCAACCGCGCTTTAGGGGAACTCACAGAAATTCTAAATAATGCCGATACTCTGCCGCAAGCAGAACGCTGGTTAATTATAGACATTGCCCAGACTTGGAGATATGCCTTGGAGGGGATAGCCAAGGAAGTTGGGGAAATTTCCATCACCAAGCCTGTGAGTAATCCTTACATCATTGGCGATCCAGTTGTAGGCGATCGCTTCGTTGGACGGGAAGATGTGATCAGACAGTTGCAGGAGTTGTGGATGAGAAGTTCTCAACTCCAATCTGTTGTTATCTACGGACACAGGCGGATGGGCAAAACTTCCATTCTGCGGAATGTCGCCAGTTTTGTAAAAGCAGGTGTACAAGTAGCGTATGTCAATCTTTTAGAAGTTGCAGATGCTCCCCAAGGAGTCGTAGAAGTGTTGATGGCGATTTCTGATGCCATTTCTGAAGTGATGCAAATTCCACCTCCAAGCAATGAGGATTTGCTGAGTCTTCCGCAACCGACATTTAGAAGATACTTGACACAGGTGGAAGCAGAACTAGGAACTCAGGGTTTAATTATTGCCTTAGACGAGTTCGAGAAAATCGAGGAACTGATGTCGGCAGGAAAAATTCCTCTAGATTTTATGGGGTATCTCCGGGGGTTGACGCAGAAAAGCTCTAAAATTGCCTTTGTCTTGGCAGGTTTGCACACCTTGGAGGAGATGACAGCCGATTACTTTCAACCTTTCTACGCCAGTGTGATGACAATCAAAGTTGGCTTCATGGAAGCCGGGGCGACTCACCAAATTCTTGCAAATCCATCTATTGAAGACTTTCCCCTCGACTACACGCCGGAAGCCCTTGATAAAATCTACTCACTCACCCACGGACAACCTTATTTAGTACAACTTGTCGCTTTCCAACTCGTCCGCCGTTACAATGACGAAGTTTTTAACACAGGACGCGCCCGAGATAATAATCTCACAATAGGGGATGTGGAGGCAGTTGTCAACGACTTTGAGTTTTTCCAGCGGGGACGCTACTACTTTGATGGCGTTTGGGGTCAAGCGGCGCGGGGTGCTGCTGGTCAGCGGGAGATACTTCGGGCGTTAGCGTCACCACCACAAGGATTAAGTATTACAGCCTTATATGATTGTACAAATATAGAAATTGCCGCTTTGCAAGAAGCGCTCAATACATTAAAGCGTCATGATGTCGTTGAAGAAATTGAGGGACGCTGGCGCATTATCGTAGAACTCTTTCGTCGCTGGGTTTTCCAATTGTAAAATATAGGACTTGTATTTGATTTTTGCTCAGCTAGGTACTTTTTATTTCTTCTTCCCTGTTCCCTGTTCCCTGTTCCCTGTTCCCTATTCTCCGACACGATATGAATGATAATTCATCCAGAAGACATATGGAATAATTAAGCAGAACTACATCTTGGACAGAAGAAATGGCATTCCTATACTTCCTAAGATGTTAGGAGTGTTAAATACGGAGTTTGATCATGTCTTATCCAGAAAACGAAAAAGAAGAACAAAATACTGCGGCTTCTGGTGGTTATCAAACCACTGTTGACGAAGAAAGCCGCAAGACAGGGGCTGCTACTAAAAGTGGTGGTAAAGAGTCTGCAGCACCAGAATCTGGTAGCAGCGAGTCTGTTGTAGAGGGCGGCGCTAATCAAGGAACCGAAAAGCGTTAAGTTTCAATGGGCAAGGGGTATAGGGGTATAGGGGAGCCAGTACTGATAGCGTAGCGTGGCACTTTGTGCCATAGGAGGGTTTCCCTCCGCAGGTATCTGGCGTGTGTAAGGGTGTAGGTGTTAAAACCCGTGACACCCTCACCCCCTTACACCCTCCCATAACTGCTAGATCTCGTTGCGTAAGTCCTGTTCTACTTAACTCAACCGTGAAATCAAGTGTTCGCCAACTCGCAGGGCATTGGCGATAATCGTTAATGTAGGACTCACAGCAGCACTAGATGGGAAGAAACTGCCATCTACAACATAAAGATTATCTACATCATGGGTGCGACAATTGAGGTCAAGAACAGATGTTGTCGGGTCTTCTCCAAAACGGAGAGTACCACACTGATGCCCCACGACTCGAATCGTGGTATTGCTATAAGGATAAATGTCCAGCGGTAACCCTGATTTGTTTTCAGTTCTTTCTACTGATTTGAGTATTTCTGTCCAATGATAAATCAGGCGGTCATGAGCCTCAAAATTATTGGTCGTGTAATCCAAATATAGTTTAGAACCCTCCACGCGCACTCTATTGTTGGAGTCGGGTAAATCTTCCGTTTGCAGCCACCAACCAATTGTACGCGATGCCAACTGCCGCAGCCCAAGTCCTGGCATTAATTTTGACAAAAGAGCCAACAAAGGTGGTGCTTCAGTAAGAATCATCTCCTGAAGAAGACTACCCGTATTCTGGATATGACCCATTGGATATTCATAATCCAAGTATCCCCAGTAAAAATCGTTGACGCAAATCGTCTTTTGGAACACGGTATGGTTAGGTTTAGGACTGAGTTGCACCAGTGCTGTCATCAGGTGTTTCATGAAGTTGCGTCCCACCTGATCAGAACTATTGGCAAGTCCGGTGGGGTGCTGTTCATTTGCCGATCGCAACAACAACGCCGCTGAGTTCACCGCTCCACACGCCAGCACCACAATATCACTGAAAAACAGATGCGATCGCCCACCAATTTCCGCTTCAACAGCTTTAATTTCTCGACCAGACGGACTAGTGTGTAAACAGACAACTTTAGCTTCTGTCTTTAGTGTGACATTGGGCAATTCCAGGGCTGGAACAATTCCTATCACCTCAGCATCACCTTTGCCATCAACCTTACAAGGAAACCCATCACAAGTTTTACAACGGATACAATCACTGTCATCGGCATCGGTTTCATTTAGCCTTAAGCCCAAAGGCAGATGTGATGGATGCAGCCCCTGCTTAAGGATAGCATCGCAAAGTTGCTGCATTCGGGGTTCGTGGCTTACCGGAGCAGAAGGGTAATCTTCGCTGTGAGGAGGTTCTGTTGGATCGTCTCCCTGTTTACCGTGGACAGAGTAAAGCTTTTCTGCTTCAGTGTAGTAAGGTTCAAAGTCCTGGTATTTGACAGACCATTCTGGAGAAATACCATCTTGATGTTGAACCTTCTCAAAATCCTTTTCTCGCATCCGTAGCAAAGCCGCACCATAAACCTTGGTGTTACCTCCTACCCAATAATTGGTTTGGGGACGAAAAGGATCTCCTGAGATATCGTACCACTGTTCACGAGCGTTATAGCGTGCTTTTCCAAAAACCTCAACGGCACTCCAATTTTCTTTTTCTTTTGGTAAGAAATCGCCTCTTTCCAGAACAAGAATTTTCTTACCTGTCGGTGCAAGTTTGTGTAATAATGTACCCCCACCTGCACCTGTACCGATGATAATTAAGTCATAGTGTTGATCATCAACAATCATAAGATTTCTCCTCTTTTAAGGTTGTAGAAAAACAAAAATTGAAAACTCAAAATAAAAGCGCTCGCCCCAAAACGTGTGAACAGCATTTTGCTTCAATTTGTCAACTTATCTTCACTGCCAGATATAAATGAGGACAAACAAAATAATCCAAATCACATCAACAAAGTGCCAAAATAAAGATGTTGCATTCACACCATAGTGACCAGACTCATAATTGCCCGGAAGAAACGAACGAGCAAAAATAATAATTTGCAATATAATCCCAGTCAGAACGTGAAAACCGTGAAAACCAGTCAATAAGTAAAATGTTCCACCAAAAACACCACTAGTAAAGCCAAAAGCAAGGTGACTCCACTCAATCGCCTGTCCAACTAGGAAGTAAGTTCCCATTGCTATTGTTGCTAAAAGAAACAGGCGAAATTGATTCAAATTGTGACGTATTAAGGCGCGTTCTGCGAAATAAATCACAAAGCTACTAGAAACAAGAATCACCGTATTAATAGCAGGGTCTTTAATTTCTAATCCAGAAACACCAGACGGTAACCAATCAGGAGTGGTTGTTTTATAAACAATATAGCCTGCAAAAAAACTTAAGAAAATGACACTCTCTGAAAGTAAGAACACAATAAAACCGAACATTTTATTGCCTTCTTCGTCGTGGGTATGCTCATGCAAAGGTTCCTGTATCTGTTCTGAAATGATGGAACTATCCATTGATTAAAATCTCCTTTACGTTTAACTTGTGAAAATCGATAGGTTCAGATTCCCGACTTCTTAAAGAATTCGGGAATCTTGTTATTCACGTTTGCGTAGCGGTAGTAGGGCTTATGATTTAGGAAATTTTGTAGGGTGGGCACTGTTTACTGTTTGCGCTCGACTCCTATTTTTACATTGTGGGCAGTGCCCACCTTGCAATTATTGAGAATGGTGAGCCAGCGCGGTCTTGGGGAGCCAGTTCTGCAGGAGGGTTTCCCTCCGTAGGAATCTGGCGTG
>NZ_CAWPKW010000237.1:0-53426 GCF_963888615.1 Brasilonema octagenarum UFV-OR1
GCGGGCTCTCCAACGCAGTGGCTCCCCTCCCGCAGCACTGGTCTCACTAATGACTAATTATCATACATTAAGATACGGCAGCCAGAGATGCCAAAGCATCAGGAATTTCTGGTGAAGGAGCTTGAAATTCGCCTGTCAGGACATATTCTAATCGAAGTTTCAGCCAGGTAATAAATTGGGGATTCGTGGAGATAATCGCTACTGCTGGCTGGGGGCATTTTGCCTTCGCTTGTGACATTTGGGATGCTTCCAGAAAAGCTGGTTGCTTAACCACCCAAAAATCAATTTCTTTTTCTTGTTCGTGGTAGTGACGAGTGCGTTCCTTGAGAACTTCCTCCATCGGTTCTTCTTCCAGGAGAAACCGTTGACTCGCCAAAATGTAATAATATGTTTGCATTTTCATCCTTTGTTAATCTAGTTATTGTGTAGGACACAGAGGATTGCGCTGTGTCCTACACAATAACTAAAATATAGAGTACCTGATTTAGGAATGGAACGGACAACCACCTTCCTGCTGTTCGCCAGTTGTTTGTTTTTGACCGTTTGTTAGCTTTTTGAGAAACAGACTGTTGTCGAAGTAGTGTTCAATAGAAAGAACTTTCAAATCATCAGTAACACGCGCCAAGCTTATACCGATGACCTCTACTGTCTCTCCTGTTGGTGTATAGTCCTTGTATGAACCATTAAAAGTTCCCCAGTGTCGCCATTTAAATGTAACATTTGGTGGACCCGAATAAACCTCAAGCACTTCCCACAGAAATCCTTGGGGAAATGCTGTATGGAAAAGGTTGGCTGATGATTCAAAGTCTTCCTCAGAAGCCTTGTATTCTTCTGTATCACCAATAAATAAATTATAAGTGCCAGCCTTGACCACATCTGACGCTGTATAAGCAGGACCACCATTACTACTCATACGAAACTGTTCGTTCACAACCGACAACCACTGCTGTGGATTGGTTTTGAACGATGCTTCCATTTCAAAAGTTCTGACTAAGTTTTGGACAATTGCTTCTAGTGAACCTTCAGCGTAGTTGTATGTACTTTGTTTCGCAAGATTTTCTTTTGAGCGAGAGTAATCTGGAGGGGTTTGATAGCGCCACTGGGCGTCAGGACTATGTGCGATCACTGTGTCTCTATCTTGTACCCAAACCGGAGTATCGTTCGACTGTGTTGCGCTCATAATAAATTATGGTCAGAAAATAATCTCTGTCTTGAACATACCAAAGACTTTTTGGATTTACGCAGTCGAACCCCAAAATCGTTATATTATACTGTTAGTTGCTTGCTGATTGTTGTTATAGTTGACCCCGCATTGCTAATTTCATCTCACGGACTGCTCTTTCCATACCAACAAGTGCGGCGCGGCTAACAATCGTGTGCCCAATATTTAGTTCTTCCATCCCTGGCAAATTAGCGACAGAATAGACGTTCCAGTAAGTGAGTCCATGTCCAGCATTCACTCGTAGCCCTGCATTTATTGCTTGCTCACACCCTTTGGATAGCAAGGCTAATTCCTGCTCGCGGCTAGTTTCATCCTTAGCCTCAGCATATTGCCCAGTGTGTAGCTCAATAAACTTTGCTTGCACCTTGACAGATGCTTCTATTTGTGCTAATTCAGCGTCAATAAATAGACTGACAGGAATACCAGCGCTTTGCAATTTATCAACTACCTGTCCTATTCTATCAATCTGACCAGCAATATCTAGTCCGCCTTCTGTGGTGACTTCTTCTCGCTTTTCGGGTACTAAAGTAACGTAATCGGGTTTGATATCCAGGGCAATACCAACCATTTCATCTGTCGCCGCCATCTCCAAATTCAGATGCGTTCTCACTGTTTGTCGTAACAGACGCACATCCCGTTCTTGAATATGTCGCCTATCTTCCCGTAAATGCGCCGTAATACCATCTGCACCAGCTAATTCTGCTAGTACCGCCGCCGCCACAGGATCTGGTTCCACCGTCCGCCGCGCTTGGCGAATCGTGGCGATGTGGTCAATGTTTACACCAAGTGTAGGCAACTTGATTGTCTCCCTATACACAGTCTTCAGGTTTTGATTTTACCAGGGAATAAAGGTTGGAAGGTGAGTGGGGCGATCGCCTGTTTTCATTTTGCACTCACCTCGTCCGAATTATGAGGTTAAGGTTTTGAGTTCTGAGGTGATAGAAACGGAATACTAGAGCGAGCGCCTGATAATATCTTTCTTGTATTAGGCTTTTCTGTCTTAGGGCATTTCAACAGACAATGAAATTACCACTGGGGTTCGACTGCGTACCATCTGAGAAATGACCTCGAAAAAACCGAATCCACGTTTAATTTCTGCATTTCTAAAAATCGATGAAAAAATTTAAACTTTTGGATACTGTCGCCCTACTCAACCCAGTTTCAATTGAGCGATTAAGTTTGGTAGAACCGGATTACACTTCTATCAAAAGTTTACCAAGTGGACAAGTCGGAACGATTGTAGAAGTGTATGAAGAAGCAGAAGAATATCATTATTTAGTGGAATTTGCTGACACCCAAGGGCGTGAATATGCAATGGCTACTTTGAAAGCAGATGAGCTTTTACTTTTGCAATATGAACTTACTGTTGCTTGACTTTCTTTAATTTTGGCAAACAATTCTTACTCTCCAAGAAAGCATTGCTCTTATATTTTTAGAATATTTTTCAATATTTTGTGGGCACTGCCTACTCTACGAACTTAATTTTGTTAACTTAGAGTCTAGGTTATTTTTAATAGCTTTTTAAGTAAAGCAATTGGTTCCAATTATGGATGTGATTCATGTTAACGATGCACAACAGCACCTTGATGCTGTCATCAATGAAAGTGCACAATCTCACACACCAGTCATAATTACTGGTAATCAAAATCAAGCGGTACTTGTTGCTCTTGAGGACTGGAACGCAATTCAAGAAACGTTGTACATACTGCAAGTACCTGGAATGCGAGAGGATCTCCTTGAAGGAATGCGTACTCCTCTTGAGGAATGTGTGACCAAACAGGAGCTTGATTGGTAGTGTGGGAATTACGCTTTACCAAACGAGCACAGAGGTAGGGTGGGCATTGCCCTTCAAAAAGTATACTTTATAACAATAATCTGATAGGGCAATGCCCACGAAAATTATTAATATTACCCAATATGTCCCAATATCGTCGCTCCTATGTCCCAGGTGGAACTGTTTTCCTAACTCTGGTGACTTACTACCGCACACCTCTATTTTCCGAGCCAGAAAACATCTCTCGCTTGCGGACTGCTGTCGCCAAGACACGGACTGAAAAACCCTTTGAAATTACTGCAGGAGTCATTTTACCCAACCATATTCATTTCCTGTGGACGTTACCATCTGATGATTTAGATTACTCGCAACGAGTCTCCCGGTTAAAAGTTCTGTTTACAAGATTGCTACGGGGTAAAAAGTCATTACCTCAAAATGTTTCAGCTTCGCGACGCAAACACCGAGAAAGTAATGTCTGGCAACGTCGGTTCTGGGAACACACTATTCGTGATGAAATAGATCTAGCAAGGCATTTGGATTACATCCATTACAATCCAGTTAAACATGGGTTAGTATCCTGTCCCCACTTATGGGAGTATTCCAGTTTTCACAGATGGGTAAAAAAAGGCGGATATCAGGCTGATTGGGCTTGTAGCTGTTGTGGTAAAAAGCCCCAAGTTCCAGATTTCGCTGAGATGGTATTTGGTGAATAAGGGTAAGGTGGGCATTGCTCTTAATCTTTTAGAACATATTGCAAGATTTCGTAAGCAATGCCCACCCTACGGGCGATCGCACTTTTAGCAAGCGCGAGATATTCCTAGACAAAGAGGTAGGGTGGGCATTGCCCAAAATATTGAAATCTATCAAGAATAGAGTAATGCCCACCTTACAGGCGATAGCTAGCCCCTAAGGGGCAAAGCTCGCCGGGGGGAGTATCCCCCCGGCGAGCTTTGGCGCTGCGCAAACGCTGCTGCCTTCGGCAGATCGCATTTATTAAGGTGGGCAAAAATTAAATCCGGGAGTTGCAACTAGCTTTTTTGTGGTGTGTTTTGCCCACCCTACGGGCTTATTGAGAATTATGCAATCTATACTGTTTGACGAAATTTTTCCAAAATCCGGAAAATTGCACAGTCACATTGTATAAATTCTAAAACAAAAACCCTTCATGACCCAGTTATGCCGCCAGACTACTCCGGTCAAAATCTCCGAGGGCGCTCCTTTAAAGGTCAAAACCTGACTGGAGCAAACTTTAGCAAAGCAGATATTAGAGGAGCAAATTTTAGCAACGCTATTCTCAAAGATGCTAACTTCCGAGGTGCTAAGGCTGGGTTACAGAGACATCAGGTAATTGGATTGCTCATAATCTCATGGCTGCTGTCAGGATTATCAGGGTTTTTGTCAATCATTACTGGTAGATTTGTACCATTTGCAGTATTTTTTTTTGACACTACCACCCTTGATTACATCATCGCTAGTGTAATCTGCCTAATTGCGCTTCCAGTCTTTTTTACTGTCACTATTCGCAAGGGTTTAACAGTAAGTTTAGGAACCTCTGCCGCTGCCGCCGTTTTTACTGTCATCGCAGCCTTTGCTCTTTACATTGCTTTCGTCTCCATTAAAGCCATTGCCTTCACTGGAGTTTTTGCCCTCGTCTTTGCTGGAGCCTTTGCAATTAACTTTGCCATCGCCTTCGTCATCACCTTCGCTGTTGCCATCGCCGGAACCTTCGCTGGAGTGATCGCTGGAGTCATCGTCGTCACCCTAGCTATCGCCTTTGCCGCCCTTCCTTTCGCCATCGCTATCACCGTTGCCGTTGCCTTCGTACTGTTTAGCGCTTACATTGGCTGGCGTAGTCTAGCTGGAGATAAAAAATATACCTGGGTTCGCTTATTTGCCATCGCCTTTGCTGCTACAGGTGGAACCAGTTTTCGTAATGCTGATTTAACCGATGCTGATTTTACTGGTGCAACTCTGAAAAACACAGATTTACGAAAAGCTAACCTGACACGGACTCGTTTTTATAAGGCAAAAAAACTTGACTTTGCCAGAGTCGGCGACACCATATTAACTAACCGAGATGTTCTCTATTTGCTCGTCACTGGCAATGGTCGAGGAAAATCCTATGTTGGTGCTGACCTTAAAGGTGCAAATCTCATCAGCGCTGACTTGAAAGACGCTAATCTCAAAGACGCTGATATTAGTGAAGCTACCTTTCAAGGAGCTTGTTTAGAGTCGACAAACTTGACTCTCACTCAAGCTGTTGGCACTGATTTTACCAGCGCTCACATGACTGGTGCTTGTGTGAAAGCGTGGAATATTGAAAGTACAACCAAGTTAGATAATGTCGATTGTCGCTTTATCTATCTTCTAGAAAAACCCAAACCTGAAACCGATGATCGCGAACGCCGTCCGAGTAGTGGCGAATTTCAACCAGGAGAATTTACCAAGCTGTTTGAAGAAGTTTTAACTACCGTTGATTTAATTTTCCGCGACGGCATAAACTGGAAAGCTTTTGCTGCGGCTTTCAAAAAAGTGCAAGTGGAAAATGCAGACACGGAACTCGCTATCCAGAGTATTGAAAACAAAGGTGATGGCGTTGTCGTCGTTAAGGTTAACGTGCCTCTTGATGCTGATAAAGAAAAGATTCATAGTGATTTTACACAAAATTATCAACTAGCACTGCAAGCCGTAGAAGAAAAATATAAAGCACAATTACAAGCTAAAGATGAGCAGATAGTCATCTATCGTCAACAAAGTGGAGAGATGAAAGAGATTATTAGCTTATTAGCGAGTAAACCTATAAATGTTCAAGTTGACAACAAACTAGAGAATAAAAATATGACTAACAGCAATGATGCCAGCCGCAAAATTGAAATTGGCAATGTCGGCAGAGATTTTAATGCTAGCGGACAAGCTTTGAATTTCGGTGAGATTGATATTAGCGGTACTGTTACAAATACTATCAACCAATTACCAGAGTCTCCGGAACCTGAAACACCAGGAATAAAGGAATTGTTGACACAATTGCAAGAGGCAATTGAGGCTGATACGAATTTAACCGAAGAAGATAAAGCTGAGGCATTAGAACAAGTGAAAGCTTTAGCCGAAGCTGGGAAAAATCCTCAAGAAGGGGCGATGCAAAAGGGAGCGAAAACGGCTATGAAAATTTTAAAAGGTACAGTTGCTGGCTTACCGAGTGCAGCAACATTAGTTGAGGCGTGTAGTAAACTTTTGCCACTGATTTCAAAGTTTCTGGGTTTAGGCTGAGTATAAAGCTTTTCATACGAAATTGTGTTCACAAACCTCCATCCCCTCTCCTTTATAAGGAGAGGGGTGCCCGTAGGGCGGGGTGAGGTAATACGTATGAATGCAACGCGCGTATCAGTTGCTTACACCATACGAAAGTAGAAGCTAATTTCAGTCCTAACTTTCCCGATATCCCGATTATTGAATTAGTGAATGAGTATCTGAGGCAAACCCTTCGGGCATATACGGACGATCGCACTTCCCCTCAGCCCTACGAACAACACCATTGTTCGTTTCCTAATGCATATGCACATACTCGTTTATTAGTCAAGCTCCAGTGAACAATTTATTGAGATAAGAGAATTGTTCACTTCAACGCAGGATGATCGAAAATTTAGACAGCTGGACAACTAGAATTTAATCCATTAAAAAAAAGTTGTCGTCTTTTTGACGAAAAACAATTTTTGATTTTTGTTTTTTTATTTTATGAGTTTGTCTGATTTTCCGAATCTCTGGGTACCTTTGGCGCTTTTAGGGTTAATTATCATTGCTGCTGTCTTTTTCAGCCGCAGCAGCTAATATCATGTTGCTGGCATACTAAAAAAGTGAAGTTCGCCGGGAAAGTCGGGGAGGAAGGATAACTGTTGGTTTTTGACTAAGTACTAATAACTAATGATCAAAGAAATAACTAATCACTCCTATTGGAGGTTAAAATAAATCCCGATTGTCTCCCAAAATTTTAAAAGTTTCATGATCTCCAGCAACGATTTTCGACCCGGTGTTTCGATAGTATTAGATGGGTCCGTATGGCGTGTGGTGGAATTCCTCCACGTTAAGCCAGGAAAAGGTTCTGCTTTTGTGCGGACGAAATTGAAAAATGTTCAAAGTGGAAGCGTGGTGGAAAAAACTTTCCGCGCAGGTGAAACAGTTCCCCAAGCTAACCTGGAAAAAAGCACAATGCAACATACCTATAAAGAAGGTGACGAATACGTCTTTATGGATATGGAAACATATGAAGAAGGCAGATTGAGCGCCTCACAGATTGGCGATCGCGTAAAATACCTCAAAGAAGGTATGGAAGCCAATGTTGTTCGCTGGGGCGACCAAGTCCTGGAAGTGGAACTGCCTAACTCCGTAGTATTGGAAATTGTGCAAACAGATCCAGGTGTTAAGGGTGACACTGCTACTGGTGGTTCTAAGCCTGCAACTTTGGAAACGGGAGCAATGGTGATGGTTCCTTTGTTTATTTCTCAAGGAGAACGCATCCGTATAGACACCCGTGACGATAAATACCTTGGCAGGGAGTAACTTTCTTCTCACCTCTAGATGCAAATCCCGATTTTCATCTATGACAGGGATTTCCATCCCTGCCTAACTATACAAATTCATTTCAAAAGATAAAGTCTCTGTACGATCTAATTGCATGAGGTAAGGAAAGCTGTGCCATTGGACTTTAATGAAATCTGCCAACTGTTGACAACCATTGCACAAACGGACATTGCAGAAGTCACGCTCAAAAGTGACGATTTTGAACTCACAGTTCGTAAGGCTGTAAGCGTTCCTCCAATGTTGTCAGCAGCACCTCAAGGGGCGTTAGGGGCGGTTGGTACACCGAACACACCAGTTCCACCGCCTATTCCGTTAGTAATGTCGCCTCCGACAGTGACGGTAACCCCGCCAAACCGCCCCACTGACAGTAATACTTCTGGCGTACACTCACCACCGATTGGTTCCTCTGTTATAGAACAGAAGTTTGTGGAAATCCCTTCCCCAATGGTGGGGACGTTTTATCGTGCGCCGAGTCCAGGCGAAGCACCATTTGTGCAAGTGGGCGATCGCATTCGGAGCGGTCAAGCAGTATGTATCATAGAAGCCATGAAACTGATGAATGAAATTGAAGCCGAAGTATCCGGACAAGTCATAGAAATTCTCGTACAAAACGGTGAACCAGTAGAATATGGTCAACCTTTGATGCGAATTAACCCAGATTAAGTATTAATCTATATATCGATGCCTAGTTGTTAAATTTTTAATGAGTCCTTACGGGTCTGCCCTGATGAAACAAGCGTTGCCTGTACCGCCAGAAGTCGTGCAACAAGTGGCTGAATACTTCAGCCTCTTGAGTGAACCTATGCGCCTACGGCTGTTGCATTTGCTGCGAGATGAAGAAAAATGCGTGCAAGAATTGGTAGAGGCAACACAGACTTCTCAGGCTAATGTATCAAAACACTTGAAGGTCATGTGGCAAGCGGGAATCCTTAGTCGTCGCAGTGAAGGAACCTGTGCCTATTACCGAGTTGAAGATGAAATGATTTTTGAATTGTGTAACAGGGTTTGCGATCGACTCGCCTCCAGGTTAGAACAGCAAGCCCGTAATTTTCGGTTCTTAAATACCAAGTAATTCTTGAGAAAAACGGGCTAGCCCCTTAGGGGGCGCACTCTCGGACGGCCCGCTACGCTAACAAAATGCAGAACACACAACACAAGATAACTCCACGAGCGAGTCCGCGCTTATTCAGTATTAAACTGAACTTAGTTTGCTGCAAAGTACTAAACAAAGCGAATAGACTGATGTCTTAGTATTTACTTTATATTTGGAACACTTAAAACAGAAAGTGAGATTGTGCCCACATAATCACCTTTGTGTCAATGCTTAACTTAGAGATGTTATTCTAGATGGTTAAGGCAAAGTAATGCAAAATCAAACCCAATCGGACAGATATCTGTGGAGAAGCATTTCCCTTTAACGACTGTAGGGGCACTTGCTGTGAATTCTCATGGACAAGTCTTAATAGTCAAAACGACCAAGTGGCGAGGCACATGGGGTGTACCGGGAGGTAAAGTGGAATGGGGCGAAACGCTAGAAGCTGCAGTTAAAAGAGAGTTTCGAGAAGAAGTCGGTTTAGAGTTGACTGACGTACGCTTTGGGTTACTACAAGAAGCAGTTCTAGATTCACAATTTGTGCGGGAAGCCCATTTCATTATGGTGAACTACTACGCGTTCTCGAAGGGCGAAACCATCACACCCAACGAAGAAATTGAGGAATGGGCATGGGTGACTCCCCAAAGGGCAACAGAGTATCCTCTTAATACGTACACCCATGTATTGATTTTGGATTATCTGCAAAAGCAAATCGACAAGTTATATCACAATAAAGTTCAAGAACAATGCTAAAAAAAGCGCTCGTAACCGGATCGTCGGGAGGAATTGGACGGGCGATCGCCCTCAAGCTAGCAAGTCAAGGATTTGATATCGCATTTCACTATAACCGTAGTGCAGAAGCAGCCAGCAAAGCTAGTGAGGAAGCAGCGACTTATGGAGTTAAAGCGATCGCCCTCCAAGCAGATGTTACCAATCCTGATCAAGCTAAGTCCTTGGTAGAAAATGCAGCCAAAGAACTTGGTGGCTTGTCAGTTGTTGTTAATAATGTGGGCAATTTCCTCTACAAACTAACTAGCGAAACATCAGTAGAAGAGTGGCAGGAAGTTCTTGACTCCAATCTTAATGCCACTTTTTACATCACTCAAGCCGCACTTCCCCATCTCAAGGCAGCTAATTGGGGACGCATCGTTAATTTCGCTTGTGCTAGTGCCCAGAATCTGGTCGCGCGGCAGAAAGATACAGGTTATATCATCGCTAAAACTGGTATAATCATCTATACCAAATCTTTAGCTCAGGAGCTAATTACAGACAATATTACTGCTAATGTGGTGTCCCCAGGAGTCGTAGAAAATTCCATTGGTTTGGAAGAAACTACTCCCAAGCTACCGACAAAACGACCGGCAACCTTAGAAGAAATGAGTAATGCAGTTTGTTTTTTTATTAGTCCCGAGGCAGATTACATTACAGGACAAATTTTGGAGGTATCGGGGGGTTGGAAATTGTAGTAGAAAATGAGTTAGTTTGTGCAATTTAATACTTTTTAGACAGTAAGAAGATTAATAGTTCGATGGTGCGAAATCTTTGCCTATTTTGGCAAGATAACCACGAATGCTGTAGTAAAAAGTCTTAAAAATAAGTTGAAGCTGGTTAAATGGTCTGTTTATGGGTTTAGAAACTATTGAATGTTCTAAACTCATAACTCCATTGTATTAACTTATAGAAGTTTTCTGTGATTTTTACGGAGCTTCGTACACCTTTGTTCCTTCTTCTGTGTTGCGTGTTTCCCTTCGGGTGTGCGCAGAGCGCACGCCTTACGCCAGTCTCCGAATCTCCTACAAAGACGCACTCGCTTTCGTGACGGAGACCGCCCTATGCCCTGCGGGCACGCTGAGTCCCAAGGGGACACGCGCAAGGGACGCTAACGGGTTCGCCACTTTGCCAAACTCCTACACCAGACGCACTCGCGTTCGTGACGGGAACCGCCCCTACGGGGTTCACCAGTCACCTGCGGAGGGAAACCCTCCCGCAGTGCTGGTTCACCAAGACGGCAAGTGGACTCACCAAGACGGGGGCTGGTCTCACCTGTTAAGCATCTCTAGTTGATGATTCACAAAAATCTTTGGAGGGTTGCTATTGTTTTTCAACAACTAGTTTGGCATCACAGGTACTAAAAGTACTCAAAAACTTAGAATTCTTATCCTTCACTAACTAAACTTAAAAAATGCTTACTCTCGAAGATATTTACAATATTTATGCAAAGCATCAAGATTCATTCAATGCCAAAGTTGAAGAATTTACAATTGGAAACAAGCACTTGAATTTTAATTCTAGACAAGCAATTTTAGGAGTCGTTAATCTTTCCACTGATTCTTGGTATAAGAATAGCATTTGTTACAGTCCGGAACAAGCGATCCGTCGTGGAGTAGTCTTAACAAAGCAAGGTGCTGATATTATCGACATTGGTACTGAGTCTACAGGCGCAACAGCAGCAAGAGTTGAAGATTTTCAACAAAAAAGTCAACTTCTACCTGTTCTGAAAACTTTTGATCAAGAAGGTGTCTTGACTTCAATTGAAACCTATTATCCGGAAGTAGCTAGAGAATGTTTACGGGCAGGGGCAAATGTCATCAACTTAACTGGAGGTGAGAACAGTCAAGACATTTATCGAGCGGTTTCTGAGTTCGACGCAGGAATTATTATCTGTTATCTTCAGGGAAAAAATGCTAGAGAGGTTGGTGAGTTTACGTTTACTGAAGACCCAATAGATTTAGTATATGATTATTTTGCCAACGAGATAGAAACAGCTACTAAACTAGGTGTAAGAAAAATATTTATTGATCCAGGAATGGGTTTTGGATATCAAAATTTCTACTACCAACACAAGTCGCTGCGAACTCGATATCAGATCAAAACCTTATTAAATTCTTTTAGGCTGAGAAAGTTGGGGTTCCCAGTTTGCAATATAGTTCCTACTGCGCTGGAATGTTTTGGAGAAGAATTCAGAAGTTCTCAGGCTTTTACGGCAGTTCTAGCAATATTGGGAAAAAGCGATCTACTAAGAACTCATGAAGTTCCTAAAGTGAAAGGAGTTTTAGATACTCTCAGTTTATTTTAAAGTCTTAGAAAATCAGAAATAACCGTAGAGGAACCAGCAAGAAATCATTCATTGCTTGTTAATGTCAATCGTTTAACAAACTTTGAGATTGGTTTGATCAAAGATTTGACTGTCAAGATTATAATCTTTTCATATTTGATGGTAAGTTATTAGGAATCTCCCTAAGCAGCGAATCTGTCAAATTTTATGGCGATTGGAAATCAAGATCGATATAAGAGTGCAGTTAACCACTACTTATCTCCCAAAAGGAAAGATAGCGTCAAAAGCGAATGGGAGGAACCATTCTCACGCACCGTGATAGGTCAGGCTATCCAAAAACTACAACAGACATACTCTCCTAAATCATTACGGATTATGGATTTTGGATCTGGAATAGGTGGAGGATTGGTTTTGGTTCAGAATGCTTTAGATGATATCGGACTCGACGGTAGAGATCTCTACTATTTAGGTTTGGATAACAGCTTGGAAATGGTTAAAGTAGCCAAAGAAAAGTGGGCAGACACTCCCAATGTCAATTTTCTAGAAACTGATTTTAGGTTGAACATTCCAGACCAACCAACAGAAATTTATTTATCTTGCGGAGTTCCCTATTCCCATCTCACTAAAGAAGAAAGCCGACATACATTAGAAAATATATTTAAGGCTATTAAAAAAAATAAAACCCAATCTCTAGTAGTTGTTGATGTTTTAGGACGATACTCCATAGAATGGGTATCACAGTGGGATCAAAGCCGTTGGGCTTATCGAATGAGCTTTTTAGCAGAAGGGCAAGAGCAAGAATCCATGATGATGACCTGCTACTACAGTCCAGAACTAAAGCAAATGATCCATGAAGCTGCCCAACAGGCAAATTGTAACATTTCTAGTCTTGAGTTTTTTGATCGATCAATGATGGTCGGACGTCATACATCAACCCGAGAATATAATCCTGCTATCCCCCCCTATCGGGAAGTGATCAACTCTTTGTACAAATCTGAGGAAATAACAGACTTTCAAGAATTGCTCTTTCGGTGTGAATTGCCTATAGCACCATCTCCTGTGAACCAGTTCTTCAATAAGTTTTCTCAAATGTGGAATCAGTTGGTTCTCGAAGCGGCGGAATTTTGTGGGGAACATCTTGGAGAACATCTTAATGTTATACATCAGATTTCATTGCCAGAACCAGTGGCAGGATTGAAACAAGAATTATCACGGCTTCAAGAAAGTAACTCTGACCTCCATTTTCGTGCCAATATTGTTGAACCAACTTTGGCTAAGTATTTGTGTCGCTTGGAATCAAATACACAGCCCGGTTTGGGAGTAGGTCATACCTTGATTGCCATACTTTATGTGAATGGAGAAGACTAATCTGAAGTGGGCTTTTTCATCTGAGGTTAAGGGAACAGTCAAGAAGGAAAAAGGTATATCTAGTTGACCAAAAATCAAATAGGAGTCCTATATTGCCTTTTTTAGTAGTTTTGTCTTTTTTTACTCTTAACTATCAGTAACGATGTAAATATTTGATTGTTACGTTGACTGAATGTGTGCAAGACTTAGTTTTAAAAACTTGCATGGACTTTCTTTGCATTTTCGGAGGAACCCAGGTGTCAAAAACTGTGACAATCTTTAAATTCAACAGAGTTATTTTTCTGTGAAAAATTATGAATATACTGGATCGATATTTTGATGCTGTCATCTTTGATATGGATGACTTAATACTTGATAATGGCTCGTGGTACAAGTATGCATATCAATATGCAGCTCACGAATTAGGTTATTTTATCAGTGATGAATGTTATGCTCAACTCTTAGGAATTCCTCATGCTGAATGCGATAAAATATTGAGTAAAACTTTTGGAGAAGAGTTTTCCGTCGAAATTTTCAATAAAGTTTTACAACAGCAATATCAGGAAACGCTAAACAAAAAAGGCGTGAAGTTTAGAGATGGATTTGAAACATTGTTCTCTTATTTAGAAAAACAAGGGGTTTCTATAGGTTTGGCAACTAGTTCAACTTGGAAACACGTAGAAATGCATCTGAGTCAAACCCGTTATTTACAAGCCTTCGATGTGATTTGTACCGCCGATCAGATCCAACGAGGAAAACCCGATCCTGAAATTTACACCTTAGCAAGTCGTTGTATGAACCGTCAGCCAAAGAATATAGTAGTATTTGAAGATTCAAATAACGGTATCAGATCTGCGATCGCTGCTGGATGTATGGCTATTATGGTTCCTAATCAAGCATTACCAGACGAGGACGTGAAGGAAAAAGCCCTCCTGGTTTTATCTAGTTTGGCTGATGCGATTCCATTAATGTATTAAGAATACAAAGGATACATCGATTTCTTCGTACATCCATTTCGCACGTTTACGCTGCAGGAGACGTCGCAAATCCCAGAGATCCTTGTCTTGCAACTGCGGTAGCTCACAGTGCAATTGCAGCACGCAGTTTGGAACAGGACTTACGACATGATCCCTAGTTCTGCTAAGCAGGAAATGTATTTGTTGGCTTAACTGACCAAACTCACTCCAGAACAATCAACTTTTTGAACGAGTTGGGAGATCGGCATCCCTGAGACGGGTTCTATCCAATCAGGAGCAATTTCTGCTAATGGTACCAAAACAAAAGCTCTTTCTGTCATCCGTGGATGAGGGATTTGCAGATCAGGTGTTTCTAGAATTAACTCATCAAACAGAAGTACATCCAAATCTAGGGTTCTTGGTCCCCAACGTTCTTGACGTACTCTACCAAACTCTTGTTCAATTCCCAGCATAGTCTCTAACAATTTCTGGGGACTTAACTGCACCTCTAATAGGGCGCAGCCATTGAGATAATCTGGTTGTGACGGACCTATTGGTTTTGTTCTATACCAACTAGAATGTGATTTGACCGTAATATCTGGAGTTTGATCCAGTTTTTCCAGGGCAGCTTCTAAGATGGCTTGGGAATTACCAAGGTTACTCCCGAGAGCGATCGCACTAACAGAATGCTGTGTCATTGCAAGTTTTTCAATAGTTTAAGACGATAGCACTTATTTTTAGAGTTTAGACTAGTTTTGCTTATCAAACAGCCAAACCCTTCTTCACACAGACTTTCCTGATTTTTAGGCGTGTTTGGATTCCCAACTCTAAAATGCTTGCTACTTCGCCTTACACCCCTGTGTTTCTTCAAAGGGGTAATTTGTCGAGTATCATATCTTGCCCAACGCTTGATTGATCATCGTCTGAAATAACTCATCTAAAGGAATTCCCACTTTGTTCGCCGTACAGGCAACCACCGCGTTGTGGTCAAAAATACAAAACAACCCAGCTTCTAAGAACCAAGGTTGTCCCTGTGGGTCGATTCGGAAGTCAAATAAACTATAATGGCGACAGCCCAAAGCCAAATGACACTTCTTAACTTCTTGCTGAACCTTTTGGGTGATCGGGTCATTAACATCTACAATCCAACCAGGGACATAGTTCTTAGCAGTTGAAGCCAAGTCGCCCTCGATGGGTATCTTGAATTTGTCAGTATAGCTGCGGATCGGTCTGTCCTGGGGGTCTATCTGATACTCTTCCATGGGTAAACCGATGAGTTCCCCATCTTTGACAATAGCACCGCATCTGACTTCTCGACCGGCTTCAATGAATGTCTCTACGATCACCTCCGAAGCAAATTCAAATGCTTTCTTCAGGGCAGCATCATAGTCAGCAACTTCTTTGACTAAGGACACCCCTAAAGAGTTGTCGGCATTTGCGGGTTTGATGACTACTGGAGGTGTAATTGTGGGAACGTCTCCTTTGCGGAGCACTTCTCCAGAAGGAACTTTGACCCCAGCTGCTGCGACAATTGCTTTGGTTTTGGCTTTGTGAGCTGTTAATGCCATCAGATCCGGAGTATTCCCTATGTAAGGGATCTTAAGCAAGTCAAATAGTGCGCGGTACTCAATCATTCCAGGCAGACAAAACATTTGTGGCAACATAACGTCAATGTTTTGCGCTGTTATAAACTGTATAGCTTCTAACAGAGAAAGCGGTTTGGCGACAGCAATATCTTCAAGACTCAGAGAGGAAGGAAATCGCCACAGGCCATCAGGTGTGATGTATGCAATTAAAAATTCGTAGCGCGATGGATTTGCCGTAGCTACCAGACAGCTATGGGCGTAATTGCGTGACAATTCACGGTAAAAATCACTGGATGGAGACCCTGCTACATGAAGGATACGAAGTACTGACATGATTCATCTTCTTAGGCACTGTTATACAGGATATATTAAAAAAAGAATTCAGCAAGTCCTGATTCAGGAGTTAGAATCACTTCCGCCCTTGGATTTAGACAAGGCAGCTTTTGGGTAAGAAGCAACAACCCAAAACGTGCCGCCCATACTCCTCCCTTGCGTCGCACAGAATTCATTCTGACTTCTGGCGACTGACGCCTCTGTTCTTCTGATAATTTTGACAACAAGCCCTAAGCAGTAAATATTTCAGGTGTCTAAACTCCAGTAAGATGGTATTTATTACCCCAAAAGTCCGTTTATATACTGAGTGAATAGAAAAAACTATAAACAACATTGCAAAAGTAACAATTGCCACTCTTATGGGAAAGGGGAAAGGTTAAAAGGGAAAGGTTTTTTGATAATTCTTTCCCCCTTTGCCTTTACCCCTTATGCTCCGGATAGGAACTGCTCACCCGTTATAAGTTATAGTAATATGTTGAAGAATTCTAAAAAAATTCATCCCCCAGTTGAAACCGAGGGATGAAACCATTTACCTGACCTAAAGTGAATAATTTTTATTAAAGCTTTCACGTGTCAATGGCTGTTCTAACTCCAGACCTTCGCCGCCTAAAGTTTCTAAAGGTTTGCCGTTTACTTCAATGTAGACTTTGGCATTCTTATCTACAGCCGTAGCGGTGTAGACAACTTGTCCCACACGACCCATCATTGAAGAACTTCCACCTCCACTTTCAAATTCTTCTGATAAATTGACATGGACACCATCACTTGCTGCCTTAACACCTAGTAGCTTTGTTCCTTGTGGAATTGTGGTAGTTTCGCTACTTTCTGTTGGTCCAGCTAATAACTGTTGGAAAGCTCCTTCTAAAACATCGTTAGGCGACTTCCCAAGAGCTTTGACTTGAACTGTTTGGGGAACCAACTTAAACCCACTACCTGTATCTTGCAGCCAAAAAACTTCAGCTTTTTGCTCAGCAGTCAACTGGTTTGTTGATGCTGGAGGTTGACTTAGTGCTGGAACAGGGATTTGTACAGGGGGATTATTAGGAGGATTCTTAGAAATATTATTATCGGGTTTACTGGCAAAAAAAGCTATACCACCACCCACTGCAATAACCGCTGCTGTTATAGCTGCAATAATACCTGGAGATAAACGGTTAGATCCTTGCTGTTCTTTCATATTGAAAACCTACCTTTAGGCTGAAATAGTATTTGTATGAGGAGAAGTCTGGTTAACGACGATACTTATAAACTAGGGGTTTCCAAAAACCTAGAAGATGGCTCTACTCGCAAAAATGCGGCAATCTCTAACTCTTCTGGTTTCATGTTCAATTTTAGGATTCGTACTTGTAGACCGTCACCTTCCAGATTGCTTAAATCCAATCGTTTGTTGAGATTGTTCACAACTGTGTTGACAAATTGAGGTGGAACCTGTTCTCCATTGGCTGCCACAATTGGGTTAACTAACTGGATATTCCTGCCACCAACGATACGAAATCCTGATTCCACCCTAATTGACAAGGGCTTATCCAGACTTCTATCCTGTAATTCTACTTGGGCACTCAAGCGGTTGTCGGCTAAAAATTTTACATTTGGATTGGTAAAATGATAGACAGAATTCTTCTGCGCTGTGTTTAAAGAACCGCCTGTGTTAATTTTTAGCTTTTGTAACATCACCATAAATTGAGGTGATTGTATGAGTTTATTAATATCCTGTTGAGTTAACACCAAACGGACACCAGCTTGTAAAGGTCGTTTGAATAATGGTCGTTTTTTTCCCAGACTGCGCGGTTCTAATTCAATTGCATCAGTTTCCAATTCTAAAGCTGCAATACGAATGTCTTGCCACTTCTTGAGTTGCAAAGAACGCCCTGCAACACGCACTTTTTCTACCTTGCCTTGCAGCAATTGGTGAGTAGGGGCATTGTCAACTCGCACTTGCAATTGTTCTACCTGAGCCAACTGAGAACGGATAGCATTTTCAGCAGTCTGATCAGCCACCAGTCCAACCGGAGTCACTAACCCTAACAAGCCAGATACAAGGAGTATGAAGAATTCCATGTTTTCGTTTGTGATAGTGGTATTCAGTTACCAGTTACCAGTTATCAGTTATCAGTTACCAGTTACCAGTTACCAGTTACAACAGAAAATACGGATCTGTTTCTTTTGTTAACTGTTCACTGTTAAGTGTTCACTGACTACGCTGTTCACTGTTCACCGATTGAATCCACTGATTTAGTGTAGATACAACGTCAGCGATCGCAATTTCGTGTGACTTTCGACTTTTTCGTTCCACAACTTCGACTTTGCCATTGGCGATCGCTCGTCCGGTGACAATTCTGTATGGAATCCCAATCAAATCTGCATCTTTGAATTTTACTCCTGCCCGTTCATTCCGGTCATCAAGCAAGGTTTCAACTCCGGCTTGATTAAGTTGGGCATAAAGTTTTTCAGCGATCTCCATTTGTTGGGCGTCGTTGATGTTAGGAATTGTAATAATCGCGTGATAAGGTGCGATCGCCACTGGCCAAATAATTCCATCTTTGTCGTAAGATTGCTCTACAGCAGCTTGAGCCAAGCGTGAGACACCCACACCGTAGCAACCCATGAGTAGAGGTTTCTCTTCACCCTGTTCGTTGGTAAAAGTTGCACCCATTGCTATGGAATACTTAGTGCCCAGTTGAAATATGTGACCTACCTCGATCCCACGAGCACTTTCTAGGGTTTGCTCTGGGTTGTGCTTTGCGCGATCACCTGGTCTAGCTTTGCGCACATCCACGGCAAACTCTGGTAACTTAACTTGCTCACCCCAATTTGCCCCGACGACGTGGTAGCCAGATTCATTGGCACCCGTGACAAAGTTTTTTAAATCAGTTGCTGTTTTATCGACCAAACGTAAAAAGCCTGGTGCTATATTCTTCACAGATTTAATATAATCATCCGCAACATCAGGAGCAATGTAACCCAAGGGCAAAGGCTTACTAGCCCATTTTGCTTGAGCTTCTGTATCTGGTACTGCAAGTTTAATCACCGTTTTCGCATCGTACTTCGGAGCTAACTTTGTCAATTCATTTTGTAACTTGACATCATTAACTTCTTGGTCACCTCGGATGCTCACCAGCACTAATACTGATGTTCCATTATCAAAAATTGTTTCGTAAAGAACGTTTTTCACAAGTTGGGTGGAGGAACATTTCAAAAATTCACAGACTTTCTCAATTGTTTCCGTCCCTGGTGTTTCTCGTTTTTCGTAATTGGTAAATGCAGAGGGTTGCGCGTCCGGTGGTAAAGAAACTGCTTTTTCTACGTTAGCCGCGTATTGCCCATCTTTAGTGTAGAGGACTTCATCTTCGCCTGCTTCCGCCAGCACCATAAATTCTTGAGAAGCAGAACCACCTATTGCACCAGAATCGGCTTGCACGTCACGAAAAGCCAAGCCAGACCGCCGCAGTATATTACTGTAGGCGATGTGCATATCCTGATATGTTTTTTCTAGACTTTCTTCATCTACGTTGAAGGAGTAAGCATCCTTCATGATGAATTCTCGTCCGCGCATCAAACCAAAACGGGGGCGAATTTCATCACGGAACTTGGTTTGAATTTGGTAGAGCAGCTGTGGTAGCTGACGATAGGAACGAATCATATCACGAGCAATTGTCGTGATGACTTCCTCGTGAGTTGGTCCTAGGGCTTGTTCCTGGTCGCGACGATCTTTGAGGGCGAACATGATACCCTCAGCTTTGGTGTAGGTGTCCCAGCGTCCAGACTCCTTCCACAAGTCAGCCGGTTGAAGTTGGGGTAAGAGACATTCTTGTGCGCCAGCGGCGTTCATTTCTTCCCGCACAATTTGGGAGACTTTTTGCAGTACTCGCCACATGAGCGGAAGATAGGCATAGACACCGCTACCGATGCGACGAATGTATCCTGCACGAAGCAAAAGTTTATGACTGGGAATTTCAGCATCTGCTGGATCATCCCTGAGTGTGAGAAATAACATTTGTGACAGTCGCATCGTTTGTCCCCTTTCCAAATTCGATCATCTCTATTTCAGTTACAGTTTAAAATGAAGGCTTGCAACTTCAGGAGCATTTTTACCTTGCCTGATGTCGTTTATCAAGCACAGCCACCCCTAGAATTTATCCCTCCAGCGCTAGACCCCTGGTTTTTACGACTTTGCCAGTTGTTCCTACCCAGCTTAATACACTGGAGAACGGCAATTAGTCATATTGAAGCAGACAACCCGGAAGTTTTGCTGGATCTTTATCGCAAGTTTCAGGATCGCAAAATCCGTTTTTTAATCGCATTTCGTCATCCCAAGGCAGAAGATCCACTTTGTCTTGTGTACTTGCTTTCCCACATTTTGCCAAAGCTAGCACGACACAAGGGTGTAGTGCTACAGCCTCCGATTCACGCTCATTTTATCTACGACCGGGGAATTCCTTTATGGGCTGGTTCTTACATTGGCTGGGTGGCTTCACGCTTGGGTGGGACGCCTATCGTCCGAGGTAAGGCAGATTGGACGGGGTTACGATCAGCGCGTGATTTGTTTGCCAATGGTCAGTTCCCGATGGCGGCTGCACCAGAAGGAGCCACGAATGGTCTTTCAGAAATTGTCAACCCATTGGAACCCGGCATTGCTCAACTCGGCTTTTGGTGTGCTGAAGATTTGCACAAAGACAATCGACATGAGCAGGTTTTTATTGTACCAGTTGGAATTAAATATAGTTACGTTTCGGCTCCTTGGAATGCGATCGCCAAACTTTTAACCGAATTGGAAGCTGCTTGCGGTTTAGCCGTAGACACACAAAGCCACTCACAACAGAGCAGTTTCGACTCTCTCTATCCACGGTTATTTCGTTTAGGCGAACATTTACTGTCTTTGATGGAAAAGTTTTACACGCGGTTTTATCATCAAAAACTGCCTGTGCAAGAAGAAGCAAAAGATGTCAATGAACTGTTGGCATCTCGTCTCAATGCTTTGTTAAATATTGTGTTACAAGTTGCAGAACAGTATTTTGACTTACAACCCAAAGGAAATTTTAATGATCGCTGTCGTCGCGTAGAACAGGCTGGCTGGAATTATATTTTTCGTGAAGAATTTAAGGATGTCAAAGCACTGTCACCTTTAGAACGTGCTTTAGGCGATCGCATCGCCGAAGAAGCTAATTTACGAATGTGGCACATGAGGCTGGTGGAAAATTTGGTTGCTGTCACAGGTAAATACGTACGAGAAAAACCCACACCAGAACGCTTTGCGGAGACAACCTTACTGATATGGAGTATGGTGACTAAAATCAGAGGCGGTAGCCCCTCACATTACCGAACACTTGGCAAGCAAGAGGTAAAAATAACAATAGGTGAGCCAATATCTGTTTCTGAACGTTATCCGGCTTATCAGGCAAATCGTCAAGCTGCAAGACAAGCGGTTGCTGATTTGACGAAGGATTTACAGCTGGCGATGGAGGATTTGATAAGGTAGTGTTCCGCTTGTGGCTAATCCTTCACTGTAGAATATACTCTCCCCGTTTGGCATATTGTTGTAAGGGAGACTTTGCAGCCATTTTCAATTGAATGAAATAGAGCTTTTTGCAGACGCTGTTAGCTCATAGAAGAGTTACAGGTATTCACGACGATACTGTTTTAGCAGCACAAGTGTTCTTTCTTTTGACTTTTGACTGTGGGCACTTAATTGGCTCTTGCATAGTCTTGTCTGAACTTCGCCCCTACCAAAAAGAGCTAACACCTAACCAGAGCGACAATCATACGGTTTTTTCAATCGCCGTTACGCCCTTACAAATTGTCAAAGGGTCGTGGCATCGCGAATTTGAGGCGTTGACACCCATTTTTTAGCCTACCACAGATGTGCTCTTTAATGCAGACTTTAGATGGATACGGAATTTCAGTTCTCAACGCTCGGAATCATTGTGTGTCAAGGCTTAGGGATATTTGTAGTACATTTGGACCGGGTAAGTTCAGTCTAGTCTCAGACAAATTGCTTAGGAAATACCTTTGACAAATCTAAGAATAAATCAGGAAAATATGGTATGGCAACTGATTCGTTCGGCAGAACAATCAACTTTTTACGATAACCAAATTTTCCTTGTAAGTCTTGATAAGATTCGCTGTAGCATTCTAGGCAATAATGTACTAAATTAAATATCCAATAATCATAAATACCCGCTTGAGCATAAATCGGTAATTTCACCTCTTGGTCATATTTGAGGGAAGAATCAGCAATCTCAATTAACAGTAATATATCGGTGGGACTGGGATGAGCACTGAGATAGTCATCATCTCGATTTTGTGCAATCACAAGATCTGGTTCAGGTTCGTTGTAGTCAGGAATAATAATTGGTTGTTGTCCTCGTAGGGTTGCACGTTCCCCTACAAGTTTGTATAACTCTCGTTCTAAAAGGGTTTGGCAAACAGAATGTGGTTTACCTTTCGATAGCATTGGGATAATTTCTCCGTTGATCAGCTCAACTCGATCATCCTCACTGAAAAATCCGAGTTCTGCTAAACGATCGTATTCAGAAATTGTAAAACGTTTTGCTGTGGTTATAGTCATAGCATTTTAGGAACTTCAGGACTTGAAAAAATAGAAGCTACCTATGACTTATTTTAAATTGCGCAAAATAATTCATCACAAATGCAAAAACAGCCCAACCAATACAAATCATGCTGGCACATTGGGCTGATTTTGGTGATGATGAAATTGTCCAGATTGATAAGTTTATCAATCTTTAACTGAACTAAAAGCCAATAGTCAAAAGTCAGGAACTCACGACTTATGACTCATCACAAGAACTTAAGAAGCAGTTTCCCTAGCTGCACCGGAACCTAGCTTTTTGGGAGAAACTGAGGTCTCACGACGTCCTGTCCGCAGTTTGGGCTTGGGACTGCCACGTTTTTCTCCTTCTGTGTTGTTGGTGTCGGATGAAGACCAAGAGGAGCGGGGGCGATCAGAAGACAAATCGCCGCGACGTCCTGTCCGCAGTCTGGGTTTGGGAGTTGGGGGTACAAGATCTTCTTCTGTAATGTCTGGTTCTGATTGCAGCCAAGCAGGACGGGTTTGGTCGTAAGCAATTTGCAACGCTGCTGCAGCGATCGCCTGAGCATCGTATTGTTCAATCAGCTCGCTTACCATTGGTAAAAATGAAGCTAAACGCTCACCTGCCAATGCTTCTCGCACTTGAGTTTGCAATTTTTCTATCTGCCGCGCTTCAATTTGTGTCCGTGTAGGAATCGACAGCACTTGCCAAGTCTGCCGATTATGGCGTTCAAACACTTGCTGCTTGCGTCGTTCAAAGGGCTGCACCAGAGAAATGGCTGTACCTTCTTTACCAGCTCGACCTGTACGACCAATCCGGTGAACATAGGTTTCTACGCTATCGGGTAAGTCAAAGTTAATCACGTGAGACAACTGGTCAACGTCTAAACCTCGTGCTGCAATATCCGTTGCAACGACCCACCTTACTTGACGATTGCGGAACCGTATCAATAACCGTTCCCGTGCTTGCTGCGACAAATCACCGTGATATTCATCCACACTATGACCAGCTGCTTGCAGTTGACTGGTGAGTTCTGCTGCTGTGCGTCTAGTACGAACAAAGATTAAAGCCGATTCTGGATCTTCCATTTCAAGAATGGGCTGTAATGCTTTTGCTTTTGTCCAGTGGCGCGGTACAACATAAGCTACCTGATTAATTTTGTTAGGAGCGGCTTTTGGTTGCTCAACGGTTACTGTGACGGGCGAATGTAAGAACTTGTTGACTAATTGACGAATTGAGGGAGGCATTGTTGCCGAGAATAGAGCTGTCTGACGCTCTTTGGGAGCTTGAGAGAGAATTTTCTCCACATCGTCGATAAAGCCCATGCTTAGCATTTCATCAGCTTCATCCAACACAAACCATTTCACCCGATCCAGCTTCAAACTGCCTCGATCAAGCAAGACTATCACTCGCCCTGGCGTACCTACTACCATATGAACGCCGCGTTTGAGTTGTAACATTTGACGATCTATCGATTGACCACCGTAGATTGCTAAAACCCGCAAATCTTGGTTTGCAATAAATTGATTGATCGCATCGTGAACTTGAATAGCTAACTCACGAGTTGGTGTTAGAACCAAAGCTTGGACAGCTTTTTGAGTCACATCCACCTGATCTATAATTGGCAGTGAAAATGCTGCTGTTTTTCCTGTTCCAGTTTGGGATTGACCTACAACATCACGACCTGATAACAGGTGTGGGATTGCTTGCGCTTGGATGTTTGTTGGTGCGCTAAAGCCTAGTTTTTCTAATTGCTGAACAGACTCTTGTGAAATTCCTAAATCTGAAAACGAAAGATTCATTAATTCTCCTATATGTTCGTTTGGTTTTTTGATGAGTCATTTGTGATTTCTCAAAAGACAAAGAACCCTTAGGGTATGCCTATAACAGGTCTTTTGACGTTTAAAGTCGCGTACGCTTTGTGATGAGCGACACTCGCCAAATAGTTGAAAACCTGCCTTGGCAACGGCTGGCTCACAAATGACAACTTAGTTGGTGACAACTTGACCATAAAGGTCGTAAGCATCAGCTTTTTGGATAGCTACTGGTACGATGGTTCCTAAGCGTGCTTCTCCATAAACAAATACCTGCCCATCTACTTCTGGGGAAAACCTGCCAGAACGACCAACTAATTGTCCTGTGACAGGATTTTCTTGTTCAATCAGAACATCAACGACTTTGCCAATTTCAAGTTGATTTTTCTTTAAAGAAATCGGCTGTTGGAGTTCCATGATTACGTTCCGCCGCTCATCCATGACGAATTGAGGCAGCTGATTTGGTAGGTTGTAGGCAGGTGTTCCTTCTTCTTTTGAAAAGGTAAACACACCCACATGGTCAAACTCATGACGCTGGATGAACTGCGACAGATGCTCAAAATGTTCCTGTGTTTCTCCTGGAAAACCGACAATCAACGTCGTTCGCAGCACAGCTTTTGGTAATGTCTCTTTTATGCGTTCGATAATCCCATCGTTCACCCGTCCTTGCCAGGGACGATTCATAGCGCGGAGAATGTCTGGATGGGAATGCTGCAAGGGCAAATCCAGGTAAGGTAAGACGTTAGATGTCTCACCAATTGCTGTTATCACATCTGGGGTGAGTCCGGTTGGATAGGCATAGTGTATACGAATCCAAGGAACATTGACTTTCCCCAAAGCACGAAGTAATTCAGCTAATTTCGGCTTACCATAAATATCGATACCGTAATTGGTCGTAATTTGGGAAATCAAAATGATTTCTTGGACACCTTGACTTGCTAGCTGTTCTGCTTCGGTAACTATTGATTCTATGGTACGCGATCGCTGGTTCCCCCGCAGATGAGGAATTATGCAAAAAGCACATCGGTAATCACAACCTTCGGCAACTCGTAGGTAAGCGACTCCTTCTGTTGTGGTGCGGTACCGGGGTGTGGTCTCATCAGCAATGTAGGTTGGCTGTGAACTAACGAGCTTAACCCGCTTACCTTGTTCTACTTGCTGAATAACATCCACTATTTTGTGATAATCCCCGCTTCCCACCACTGCTACTGCCTCAGGCAACTCTTCCAACAACTGTTCTTGGAAGTGCTGCGCCATACAGCCTGTGATAACAATTTTTTTATCTGCTTCTGCCAGTTCTACTAAAGTTCTAACAGATTCTTCTCTTGCCGCTTCAATAAAACTACATGTATTAACTATAACATATTCTGCTAACTCTTCATTAGAATCTACGCCGTACCCTGCTTCTACTAGGAGTCCGAGCATATGTTCTGTATCTACTCTATTTTTCTCACACCCTAAGTGAGAAATTGCAATTGTTGGCTTGTCACCCATATTCACAAAAATCTTTAGGTTTTTTCATGTACTTCAACGGTTTAAGGGCTAGTTTTTTTGCTTCAAACATCATGAGGTTGGTTAAAACCTCCTAACTTTGCTATGACTTTCTAGTTATATACAGCCTCAGGCAGCTATGACCACGAGCAAGATAGAGTTCATGCTATGATAGCTCTATTAATCTGTTGGTCAAGGGAAAATAAGCAACAGTTTGATAAGTTTGACACTAGTCGTTAATCTTTGTTTATAAATTGCCTGTTGGTATTTTACATTACCGCTACGTGTGTGTTGTTAGTTTACCTCTTGGGAAGCCACTCTCGATTTGGAAATTGGTCAGGTTAATGAGAATTATCGCTCATCTCCCCAAAACCAACAGTGTGTGGCGCTTTTGGAGAAGTCGCTACCCTGAGGAAAATAGCGCGTTAACGCCTGCATAACGGTAATGCTACCCCTGTTTTCAGGCAATGCCTGAAACAAGTGATATGCGAGATGCCTTATCCACGGGAAGCTGCCTCGCGTCTGGTGAGTGGCAAACTCCTCTTGCTGTGTCAACAATATCTTAACATATCTTATGGAAACTTTGCCGCCACATTCCATCCTAAGGAGGACGCAAGCGACCCCGGAGCTAAAAGAAAACAAAACACTACTGGCAAGTCGTTGGAAATGCTTGTTGGGTGCAAATAACAAATAAAATTGTTTAAGAGCTAGTTGAACAAATGGTGATCAAAAGCAAACTTAAATAATTAGTAGTGAATTATGAGTCAATAGTCAATAGTCAATAGTCACCAGTGATAATAACAAATGATGAATGACTAAGGACTGATGACTCCGCAAAGCGGGTTAAAAACGTGGACTTATATCAGCTATTTAAAACCCGAACACCAATTATAGGCGTAGTTCACCTACTACCGTTACCTACTTCGCCCCGTTGGGGAGGTAGCCTCAAAGCAGTCGTTGACCGTGCCGAGCAAGAAGCAACAGCCCTGGCAAGTGGAGGGGTTGACGGTATTATTGTAGAGAATTTTTTCGACGCGCCGTTTCCCAAAAACCAGGTCGATCCAGCAGTTGTGAGTGCCATGACTATGTTGGTACAGCGGATACAAAATATGGTAACGCTGCCTGTAGGTATAAATGTTTTACGGAACGACGCTAGGAGTGCAATGGCGATCGCCAGCTGTGTCAGAGCGCAATTCATCCGCGTTAATGTCCTGACAGGTGTCATGGCAACTGACCAGGGCATTATTGAGGGAGAAGCTTATCAACTCCTGCGCTATCGGCGGGAGTTAGGCAGCGATGTCAAAATTTTTGCGGATGTGTTGGTCAAGCACGCTCGTCCCTTGAGTGCTGTGAATCTCACCACAGCAGTGCAAGACACCATTGAGCGCGGTTTAGCAGATGCGGTGATTATATCTGGCTGGGCGACGGGTCATCCTACAAGCCCAGAAGATTTGGAATTGGCATCTTCTGCTGCTAGCGGCACTCCAGTGTTTATTGGTAGTGGAGCAAGTTTAGAAAACATTGCTACACTGATACAGGCGGCAGATGGTGTCATTGTTTCCAGTGCTTTGAAACGCCACGGTCGTCGTGAGCAACCTATAGATCCAAATCGAGTCAGTCAATTTGTGGAAGCTGCACGTAAAGGTTGGAACTCAAAAGGTGAAACCAAATCAATTTCCGAGCTAAAGCTACACTCGTAACTGAGGAATGGGGAATTGGGAATCGGGAGACAAGTAGTAGTTACTAGTAACTTAAGAACTAATAAGTAAAAAACTAATGACTAGCAACCAACAACTCATAAATTCCAATTTCCCATTTCCAAATCCTAGTCTGTTATTTTCAATTCTTTATTGCAGTTTATGAGTCGCCGTCGTTCTATTCCCTGGATTCATAAAAAATCGCGGATATTAATTGCCGCGATCGCATCTTGTGGCGCATTAACAACAGCTTATCTGACTGTCGTTAAGTTAACACAAGGATCTGCCGCTTGCCCCACCAATAGTTGTGATTTAGTACTTGCTAGCCCTTATGCCACAGTTTTGGGGCTACCTCTAGCTTTGTTTGGCTTCCTAGCTTACGCCAGCATGGCTGTCTTCGCTTTGCTTCCTTTGAGAGTTGATGCAGCAAAAAATAAAGATACTCGGACAAAGTTGGAAAACGTGACATGGTTGTTGCTTTTGGCAGGTGCGATCGCCATGTCTATCTTTAGCGGCTACTTAATGTATCTGCTATTTTTCACAATCAAAGCACTTTGTCTGTACTGTCTTGCTTCGGCTGTATTCTCCCTGACTTTGTTAGTGCTAACTATCATTGGTCGCACATGGGATGATATTGGGCAAATTTTCTTTACTGCCATTATTGTTGGCATGGTGACGCTCATTGGGACTTTAGGCGTTTATGCCAATGTAAATAACCCTAATGCTAGAACTGGATCAAATGGAGTTAGCTTAGAACCAAGCGGACAGCCAACAGCCGGTGTTGGTTGGGCGATCACCACAACTTCTGGTGAAGCAGAAATTGAGTTAGCACGTCACTTAACCAAAATTGGTGCTAAAGAATACGTAGCTTGGTGGTGTCCTCATTGCCACGAACAAAAGCAACTGTTCGGTAAACAGGCGTATCCAGAAATTCAAAAAATTGAGTGTGATCCCCAAGGCAAAGACGCTCGTCCAGATTTGTGCAAAGCTGCTGGCATTCAAGGCTTTCCTACTTGGCAAATTAACGGTAAATTATATTCCAATGTACAGCCATTAGAGAAATTAGCTCAAATTTCTGGTTATCAAGGTCCACGCAATTTTAACAATTTTCCTGGTGCTTTTAAGTAGTCGCGCCCTCGTCCCCCGCTATAGTAGTACTCTACTTAGCGCAAAGTCTGCCGGGGGAAGCAACCCAAGCGGCGAGCTTTAGGGGATATAAGGCGGGGAATGACGAAGGCATCGCCGACCTAAGTTGATCCTGGATCAACTGGGGAAGGGATGTCTGAGGAAATGAGTATACCGAACGGAGCAGCGGCAAATGAGACAGGAAGCCCCACTATACCGCTTGCGGTTGGTGGTGGGTACTTCACGTAGTTTTCAGTTGCTCAAGTAACCCACCCTGGCTTAGTTGCCTCAGGATGGGTTATACCAATTCAAAATTCAATCCGGAAGAAAGCCGAGACGAAACTTGGGTTTGGGAGTGTGTATCTGTCGCATTCTTTTTTCAAATTGGTATTACTTTACTCCCTCAAAACTGGAGATTTCCACCAGTTGTTTTGTTGTATAAGCGTGTGGACTTGCCAGTCAGGGTCTAGTTGAGGGTAATCTAGGCGGTAATGTCCTCCCCGGCTTTCAGTTCTAAAGGCAGCGCTTTTAAGAATTAAAACACCGATATCCAGTAAATTGCCAGTTTCCGCCCACAACCGCAATTGGCGTTCAACGTCAGGTATCTCTAAACGAGCTGACTCTGTGGGACGCAAAGACAGCAAAAATTGACTCACAGGCAAAGAAATATAATCTTGCTGCCAAGACTCAAGAGTTGCGATCGCGCTTTCCAAACCTGATTGCTCTCGGCAAATACCAGCGCTTTGCCAAAGAAGACGTGGTATTTTATCTCGCAGTACTTCTAAATGTTCTTGCTGGGGTTTCCATTCAGTTACATCGGCGCGATACTCTCGTATAGCAAGAAGTTCTGACAGGTTTGACACGCGACTCACATCTGGAGGAATCTGGAGATCTGCCATTTGTGCGCCAAATACGATACATTCGAGTAGGGAATTACTTGCAAGGCGATTTGCTCCATGTACCCCAGTACTTGTAGTTTCTCCCACTGCGTATAAACCAGGAATGTTTGTCCGGTTCATCAAATCGGTGACAATACCACCCATCCAGTAATGAGCTGCAGGGGCAACGGGAATAGGTTGTGAAAAAACATCCACACCCGAATGTTGACAAACTTTAATGATATTGGGAAAGCGGTGGCGGATTTTTTCAGCAGGAATGGGGCGCATATCTAACCACACATGAGCAGTGGCTGGATCAGTTGAAGTGCCTTGTAAATGGCTAAAAATTGCACGACTGACCACATCTCTGGGAGCAAGTTCGCCTGCTGGGTGATAATCAAAGGCGAAACGCCGTCCCTCGTCATCAACAAGATGCGCCCCTTCGCCGCGCACAGCTTCACTGATCAGAAAGCGACCTGGTTTTGTTAAAGCAGTGGGGTGGAATTGGACAAATTCCAAATCCCTGAGAATTGCCCCAGCACGCCATGCGATCGCCACGCCATCACCTGTGCTAACAGCAGGATTTGTGCTTTGGGCAAACACCTGACCCCCTCCACCTGTTGCCAAAACCACAGCATTTGCTTTTATCCATTTAACATGACCTTGATAAAACAGGCTAATACCTTGACATCTGCCTGTTTCTGGTTCTAGCCATAAACTCAAAGCCAAAGCTTGTTGAATCACTTGAATGTTTTGGCGTCGCAGAACTTGGTTGGCGAGAGTAGTAGTGACTTCTCTACCTGTTGTGTCTGCAGCGTGAAGAACGCGGTTGCGGGAATGAGCAGCTTCTAAGGTTAAAGCCAACTGGCTGCCATGACGGTCAAACGCTACTCCCAAGTTTACAAGGGATTGAATGCAGCTAGGAGCAAGTTTTGCAAGAAATTCCACAGCAGGGCGATCACACAAACCTACACCCGCTTGGATTGTATCTTCAATGTGTAGAAAAGGAGAATCTTCTGGGGCGACTGCTGCAGCAATTCCACCCTGCGCCCAATCACTAGCTGAGAGAGAAACTGTTTCTTTAGTAATCAAGCCGACTTGCAACTCGGCAGGCATGCATAGTGCTGTGTATAGTCCAGCAGCACCAGCACCGACAACAATAACATCAAATTGGCTTTTAATATCTGTCTGAGGCAAAGCAGGGAGTGTGGGGAGTGGGGCAAATGGGATGAGGGAGTGAGGGAGTAGGGGAATTCCCCTTGTCTTTTATCCTCATTGTCCCTCTTCCTAAATAAACTAATTTCCACTCCCACAAAGGAGTGGATCACATAGCAGCTTGATGATCTACAAATGCGATTATCTGTAGATACCGTTGTTGAAGCGCTCGGCTCCTTCTGTGAAGGCAGGTACAACTTCTGATACGGTAAAGTGGTCTAGGTTACCTTCCAGAATTTGTTTCTGACGTTCGCTCAATCCGGCAATATCCAACACATCCTCTACTTTTTGGTAAGGAGCATTCCTGATGATTTTATTTGCAAGGGTGGGATACAGTCCTCGATACTTTTGAAAAGCTCGCACGTTGGTATTATTCAAATCAATTTTTTTACCATAAACCTCTGCAAGTTTTTCATCTGCAGGGTTGCGGAGGGTTTGAGCAGCCAGAACTGGGACTGAACGAAAAGCAGTTAGGTTCAAATCAGCTGCTTGAGCTGTTTGAGTTGTTCCCAGCCATCCTAAGCATCCCAACAACAAACTAAACACTGTTAATAAACGCACCAATCCTTTCACGATTTTTTACCTCTTTTCATCCACTAAAAATGAAATAAAAGCCTTAAGCTAAAAGCAGTCAGTGTGCAGAAAGTTCTGAGTAGGAAGTGCTGTAGACGCCACGGACACTCTCCAAGGGTGGAGAAGAATTGTAGACGGAAGTGTTCTGCGGGCGATTTTCCGTAAAGCCCGTTGGGCTTGCCGTAAACGCTTGCAGGGCAGCTATCTCTACGACTCGGTAGGCAGTTTGCCGCACTCGGTACTTTGTACTCAGAACTGATGAAGGCTGATAGCCGACAGCTTAATCAACACAGCAGTATCAGAAACTAATATACAGCGATTAATATCCACAATTCTTACCGCCGCCTAGCTTTACCAGATTTTTGCTAAAAATTATTTCCAGTCACAAAACTACTTACTCTTACTTTAACTGAGTTTGTCTTAACTAACTGTAGATGAATACGATACACGTGTATGTAAATAGTATACGTAGCTGCTCTAAAGTTGACCAGCATTAGTTACGGGATTACTAAGATTGATCATCTTGTAAAATTTTGTCAAATTTTATTGACACCAATCACTTTAATCTGGATAGTCCAAATGATTGGTAAAAACTCTTGTGCGGGTGGCAGTGTAGGAGTGTGGCGAAATATCTCTCCCTTTTTGTCTGACTGATTTAATACTTTGTTTAACAACTCAAATAGGATTGTCATAAATTACATCCCCAAAAAAACATGATTTTTTTCTGGAAACGCAAGCGGACACGTTGAAGATATCTTTAGAACACCAATTACAAAATCAAGGAGTTTACCATGAAGAAAGTTTTAAATATCATTTATCGCTTGATTGGTCTAGAAAGCGACGAATCAAAACTTACTGATTCTTATAAATAGTCTTGGATAAGTGAGTATCAGGGTTTTTTAGGTAAATTGTTGCTTTTTATGACATTTCAATTTAAAAGTTCTAAACTTTCTTTAACTTTTTAAACCTGTCTAAGTTTTACTAATGCTTTAAGTTTAATTTAATCGAAGATTACAAGCCTTGAGATCAGAATAATCATGACTAGCACTCAAAGAACATCTGGGTGCTTTTTTGACGAGTTCTTCAACGCTTTTGCTAACCTGGAGATATAGCGTTCGTTACCCTTCCTTTGCAAATGGTTGGGTGAAAGAGGTTTTATATGGCTCATTTAAATCTGCGTCGCCCCCAAAATGTCAGTGGGGATTTTTATGTTGATACTTCGTGTATAGATTGTGATACTTGCCGGTGGATGGTTCCAGATGTGTTTACAGAAGTTGATGAACAGTCGGTGGTTTATCACCAACCACTCAATGAGGTGCAAAGATTAGCAGCACTTCAAGCTCTGTTAGCTTGTCCCACCAGTTCCATTGGTACAGTAGAAAAGCCCCAAGATGTCAAAGTTGCTCAACTGAGTTTTCCGATTTCTGTAGAGGATAATGTTTACCATTGCGGCTATCACTCGGAAAATTCCTACGGCGCTGCTAGCTACTTCATTGAACGACCGGAAGGTAATATTCTGGTTGATTCTCCCCGGTTTACTCCTCCCTTGGTGAAACGTTTGGAACAGATGGGTGGAATTCGTTATATGTACCTGACTCACAGAGATGACGTAGCGGATCATCAAAAGTTTGCTGAGCATTTTCAGTGTCAGCGCATTCTCCACGAAGATGAGATTACTTCTGGGACTCGCAATGTGGAAATTCCGCTCAGTGGAACAGAACCATTTGAGTTCGCTCCCGATATACTCATTCTTGCTGTTCCTGGACACACCAAAGGACACACTGTCTTACTTTATAAGAATAAATTTTTGTTTTCTGGCGACCATTTGGCATGGTCTGATAGTCTCAAGCAACTCATTGCTTTTCGCGATTACTGCTGGTACTCTTGGCCAGAGCAAATTAAATCTATGGGTGAACTGGTTCATTACACTTTTGAGTGGGTGCTTCCAGGTCATGGGCGTAGATATCATGCTGATGTGGAAACTATGAAAAAGCAGATGGACAAGTGTGTTGAGTGGATAGAATCGGTTGGGCGGTAGGTGTTACAACTTAAGGGTGACACCACCGCCCGACTCTGTGCTTTAGCTAGACAACACTTTTCCTAGAGCACTAATTGACGGTGCAAAGAAGTAGCCGCCACCCGTCGGAATCACCCAGTCTTCAGGAGCGGTTAACTTCTTACACTGAGAGCCACCCTGCTTATCTTCAAGGCGGATAAAGAAAGTTCGTGTGCGATCGCCTCCTTCATTACTTTGACCAATGATCGGATCATGACCAAGAGGTATTTCAGGGATACCCTCACACTGGTGACCTTCAGCAGCCGTATTGCTGAAGTCGGCATTATTAACCCAAGCTTGGGTTACAAACTCAAACTGCTTTTCAATCGAAGTCTGATACGCCAAGAAGTGCAAACCGCGATCAACAAAGTTTGGATCTTGCTGTGGATTATCTGGGGTTGAAGGAGATACAGGACCATAAGGAATACCCCGACGCAGCAAGCGGCGCTTTTGGGTAGTCACTTCACTAGTATCAATAATTTCTTGCTCGGTTTCCCCTGTTCCTCCTGGTGTTTTGTCGTTGCGTGGATAGGTTTTGCGGGTATGGGCAATAAATGGACAGCGAATACCAGTCGCATCCTTGGAAGGGGGAACAACGTCGTTCTTGAATCCTTTCTCATCTGGTGCATCTTCGCCGTTGAATTCAAAATCATTGTTGGCGAGCTCATCATCACCTAAACTTGGGTTATCTTTTTCAGGTGTGCGGACAGTAGGAGCACCACTAGGCCAACGACCAACCAGCTTCGCGCTGACCTTTCTGGGGTTGGTGTCTAAGTCTTCAGCAGTATCCTTGAGAAATTCATGGAACTTGAACACATCTTGACGTAACCGGCGGAACACAAGGTAAGAGCCATCATCTGCCCAGCTAGGTCCTGCTGATACCACCTGACCTTTACTATCATCCAGCGTCTTGGCATTCTCATCCTGACCCTCGTAGCCGAAAACAAACTCTCCTGACCAGAGAAGATCCTGCCCTGGTTTGCCCTGATTCGGATCCTCTGGGTTTTCCCGAGGAGTGAGAACGTCTTTGGGGTCATCAGAAACCCTACCACGAATACCAGGTTGTGACAGTCCATCTAAGTTGCCGAAGTGCTCATGTCCTGAAAGGGGCGGGGGTAAAGTAGCACCCTCTTCAATAAAAGTGATTTTGGCACCGCTCCCTTTTGGGAATGTCACAATGCTTTCTACAATCCGCGCGACTTCTGCCTGCAAGTCGCTATGCTCATCGCTCGCAACAATGAAAACCACGTCAACTTTGCCGTTGTCTGGTCCACCCACAACCCAGCCTATGGGTTTGCCGTCCTTATCCACTGGGTCGTTCAGTTGAGCGGCGCGTGCTGCTAGACCAGATTTAAATGCTTCATCTGTGAAAGCATCAGCATCGTTAGTTAGTTTCTTTAGTCCCTCAAAAGAGAAGGCTACATTGACCCAGGTTGCTTTAACACTGCCTTCACGACCCCGCCGTTTTCGAGTGGCTTTGAATATGCGGTTAAAGGCAATCACTTCTGACGCAGTGGCAATGAACTGAATCTGCGTCTTGAGCCATTGCTTGAAGGCACAAGCATTTTCAATTTCTAGAAAGAGGAGTGTCTGTAAGTCTTTATTGAAGCCACCCAAAATGTTGCCTTGAATATTGTTCACACGGAGAACTGGTTCATCAGGCGTAGGTGGGCGCATTTTGCTTAGGAGTTGACCCGCCAAAGGAGGAGGGGTGGGTGCTTCACGAATGATTTGTTGAGTCATAATGCAAGTCCTCTTTTTAAGTTAAGCAAGTTATTTAGAACTTAGGCATTGACAAATTTTGTTGTATGCACTATGCGCTACCTAAGTGGCTAAATAAAAGTTAAGCCTTTTGAACTTTCCTTCTATTTGTAATAAATGCAAGCAAAATTAACTTATGCACTTTTGTGAGAAATAAGTAATACCATTTCACGAAATCCCTGATACAAATGATTGGTTTATAATTCTTTCCCCCTGCTCGGGTGCCCCCTGCTTCCTGCCCCCCATTTGTATCAACCTTAAAGTGAAAGGGTATAAGTCGGCGCAAAGAATACGCGACTAAACCCATGACTCATTCCTTCATAACGATAGATGGAAGCAATCCCCAATGTTCAGTTCTTCTTCTGTGAGTCCAGTGGTCGTGAAATTTTCACCAAATATGCCTAATGGCAGATCAGTACCAGGTAATTCACCTTGCCAGTAACGTAATGCTCGAAGGTGATATGATTTTAGTTGATTTTAATTATGCAAAGAATTATAAGCTTCATTGAGTTTGGTGGCTGATTCTTCTAATAAGCGTTGTTCATGAGCATTTCTTGATAACAGCAGTTGGCGCTCAATACCTGTTGAGCCAATGATACATGGAAGTCCAAGAACAACTTCACTGCCAACTCCATAGTTAGAATCTGCTCTGGCCGATACTGGAAATATCTGCTTTTCATCTCGCAGAATGGTATCAACTAACTGACAAACTACTATTGATATACCATAGCTTGTATTTCCTTTGCGTTCAAAAATGTTATAGCCTCGTTTACGAGTTAACTGTGCGTACTCTTGCTGAATTTGTTCTAGCGTTGTTCCTTGTGGAATGGGAAATTCAATTAACGAAATTCCCCCAATAAATGCACTAGACCAAACGACAAATTCACTGTCTCCATGCTCTCCAATCACATAAGCATGAACGTCTTGTTTGGCAATATTTAGTCGCTTTCCAAGTTGATATCTCAGTCTAGCAGTATCAAGAACGGTTCCCGAACCGAAAATTAGGTTTTCTGCTCTGGTGGAAGTAGCGATTGCAATCCGTGTGAGTACATCCACTGGATTGCTAACGATAAGTACGATTGAATTTGGTGCAACTCGATCCAATTCTTTTATTGTCGAACGTATAATCTCTGCATTGTCGCTCAATGTATCTAATCGGGTCTGTCCTTGTTTTTGCTGCACTCCAACAGTCACAATAATGATATCTGAATCAGCTAGATCTTCATACTGATTTGATGGTATTATCTCCATCTCTTTAAGTAGGGGAATGCTGTCTTCAATATCCCATGCTTGCCCCTCAGCTTTTGATAAGGTTCGGTCAAAAAGGACGACCCTTACACATTTACCGAGTAGGACTAAAGCATTTGCAACGTCTGCACCTACATTACCTGCACCAATAATACCGATTTTAGATGTTTTACTAATCATGCTATATTTACTTTTTTGTAACTAACGCAATGGGTTAATGTTACTATAAAACTAATCCTTTCGAGTCAAGATTATTGAAGGGATGACTTCGTTTTAAAGAGTGGATTATCTTTGTGAACAACTTTTTAATTTGCAGCCTTTAAATGCTCTTGTGCTACAAGTTGGTCAGTCATTCACTGCTCGAGTCACTTGTTTTAAAACTAACAAGGGTTGAATGTACTTTATTACCTCGTCATGATCAAGGATATGCCGATCCTTGGTTAATCCTCACCGATTTACTACCAGAAGATACGGATGCTTGCTGGTATGCAATGCGTTGTTGGATTGAGTGTCTGTTTAAAGATGGTAAACGCGGCGGTTTTTGTTGGCATCGTACCAAGATTACTGACCCAAAACGTGCCCAACGACATTGGTTAGCGATGGGTGTTGCAACTCTGTGGCAAGGAGCGCGTTGGTGGGGAAGTTGATGCCAATCTACCCATTAGATGTGCTTATCAGCATAGCGCACAACATAGTAATCTTGTCCGCATTCCCGGCAGAAAACAAGGGGATAAAGTAGGCAGTTGTCTGTGGTTGTATATTGACCTTCAAGAGTGAAATGTCGTTTCTTTGATAAGTCCTTGGGCTGCAATTGCTGTCTCCTTACAACTTGGAAAACAATATATTTAACCCTTCGGTCATCGTGGGATGAGTCAAAATACCATCGCGCAGAACGGTGTAGGGCATATGAGCTTGCATCACCATCTGCACCGTTGAAATCACTTCACCTGCTTCATGACACAACAGGGAACACCCTAGAATATGACCTGTATCTGTATCTACGATCGCCTTCAGAAGTCCATCGGTTTGACCGAGTGTTTTCGCTATAGGAACGGCTGACGCATCCACCTTCGCCACGCGGATAGCATATCCTTGTTGCCGTGCTTCAGTTTCAGTCAAACCCACATGAGCCAGTTCTGGATCGATGAACAGACAGGATGGAACCAATCGATCCCGTGTACTACGGTTGCCCCCATCAATTAAATTAGCTTTGAGAATGCGATAATCATCGAGCGATATATGAGTGTATTGCGGGCCGCCGTTGATGTCGCCTAACGCCCAAATCCCCGGAATGTTCGTCTCTAAGCGATCATTGACTTGAATAAATCCGCGTGTATTGATTGCCACACCAGCAGCAGCTAAATTTAAGCTATCGGTATTGGGCGCACGACCAACGGCGACGAGCAAATGCGACCCCTGGAGGGTGATTTCACGATCAGCAACTTGGATTTGAAGGATGGTTTCATTACCAGTGTAATCGACCCTCAACACCTTTGCCTTCAGCAAGAATTCAATACCATCTTGTTCCAGCAATGTTTGAACTGCGATCGCTATATCTGGATCTTGCTGTGACAGGATTTGCTCACTTTGCCCAATGACAGTAACGCGAGAGCCAAAGCGCCGAAACATCTGGGCAAACTCTAAACCAATATAGCCACTACCGAGAACGATCAGGTGTTCAGGCAACTGTTTTAGCTCCATGATCGACTCACTTGTCAAAAACCCAGTTTCTTTGAGTCCGGGTACAGATGGAATTAACGGTCGTGTGCCTGTATTGATAAACAACCGTTCTGCGGCAAGTAAACGAGTATTGCCTGCGGCATTTGTGACTTCGATCGTTTTAGCATCAACAAATCGTGCTGTACCAATGATCAAATTTTCACCCACAGATCCTTCCAAATTGTGCAAATTTATTTCACGCGCAGCTAACACAACCGATCGCTTCCGTTGGATGACCGCTGCTAAATCAACGGTGGGTTGATTGGTCTTCACGCCATAAGCCGCGCTGTTCCGCACTGTATGAGCGACCTCCGCGCTTGCCACCATCGTTTTAGTGGGAATACAGGCGATGTTAATGCAACCACCCCCAATCATGGTTAAGCTACGTTCTACCAGAGCGATTTTTCGTCCATTCGCAGCTAATGCAGGTGCCAGTGTTTTACCCGCTTTGCCGCCGCCAATCACAATGTCATCGTAGTATTCACTGTTCATTTATGTCTCCTCATGTTTCTCTGTCCTCTGTGAAACTGTCCTCCGTCAGACGATTGGCGACAATACAGCCTGCCTCTGCACCAATTACAATGTAGTCATAACCCTACTGAGCATAGGTTGGTAAAGTCTGGCTCATTCGGTTCAGATTACTGGCGATCGCTTTCATCGTCATAAAGGTGGAACTGAACGCGATTAATTGTTCGAGGGGATAGCTTCGACTTTCAACTCGCCGCCTCAAAAGGTGCTGTTCAATCGATTCAATTTCCCGGACTAAGGATGATCCCTGAGAGAATTGCGGGAGCATTGGAGCGGTAATCATTGCTGATAGTTGATCAAACGCATCGACCGTTTGCTGGGCGATCGCCTGGAGTTCTGACAAATACTGTTGTCGAATCGCATCGGGCATCGGTTGTTGCAATTCATCTGCCAATGTTCCAAGTTGGGCAAAAAGCGTTTGTTCGTAACCCAGCAAGAAATTCCAAAGATTTTTATGCTTGGTTGCCAATCCACCCGAACCTTGCTCAAGACCCGCAACCTTTAAACCCATTGGATGTTGAGCAATCGTCTTTGCAAGGGTTGCTTTCAGTTGAGTGATTTCTAGGGATGGGGTTGCACCCTGAAGATAAGTTGTTAACAGAGATTGATAGAGCTGTCCAAGTTGCTTAAAGGTTTGAGCAAAACTCTTTTCTAATCCATTTGCAGCAGAGCCACCCATGAATACGGTTGTAATCAATAAAGCAATCAACACGCCACAGGGAATGGCAATTACCACCGCTGCTAGTCCCTCATAAAAGAAAGGGAAAATGTCTTTTCCGAGCCAATCGGCTGCAATAATGGCACCCACACGAGCAATCGGGGTAAATCCCAATAAGGCACAGGAGACATAAATAAAAAAGTAAACCACACAGCAGGTGATAGGATTATAGCCAAAGGAAATAGCCAGGAGATAGATCAAGAAAAGGCTGATCCAGAAACAAGTGACCGCAGCCAGACTGAGCGCGATCGCCCTTCCCCGTGTCGGTTGAACGAGTATTGTAATTAGGGCAACAATAATAACTTCAGCCCCTGTCTCATATGCAGAAGGATAGGGGAAATCGATATGGTGAACAATAGCGATTACCATTCCGATCGCAATGCCCATACCAACAATTTCGATTGCCCGCTTCATAGATATAGACGTGCGCTTCGGGAAGGTCAAGAGTCTCCTTCGCTGATGAGTTGCAGCAACATTCGCTTTATAGAGCAGTCGATTTTGCAGCGATCGCAACTCCTGGGTAAATTGGATCAGAAGCTGGAGCAATTGAAAGAATCGCAATGTTTCTGAAATGTTGTATTCGCCAATTTCTCCGGTGGAGCGCAGGTGATTAAGTTTATCTTTGATAATGGCTAAGTCTTGCTCTAGTTCAGAAAGATCAGGATTAAAAGAATGGGACGTATTGGCGATCTGCGCTTCGCTCTTTACTCGCTGCGCTAACGTGCTTAACTCATCACAGCTTTTTTCCAGATGTTGAGCAAACTGATTTAATTCAACCCTAAACTGACGAGCTAACGTTTGCTCATTTTGATCGGCAAGAGCCAGCATATCTGCCAATTGGCGGGAAAGCTGGCTTTGACTGGTTAAAATTGCACTCCAATTCTCCTCCGTTAGCGTCTGACTCTGAAATTCAGAAGCAGCTTTTGTCAAAGTTGTCAAGCTGGCTTGTGTGGTTTTTGTCAGCCGACTGAGTAGCGAGGCTGGCGGCACAAAGGCGGGAAGAACAGGAGTATGATTATTTTCGGTATTCTCCAACTGGGGAGACATGGCATACTGATTCACAATTAAGTGAAACAAATGAGGTACACCCTGCAAAAACTGTTTCAAGTTTCTGGTTAACTCAGTGCGAGTATCCTGTCGCCAAAACAGCAGGGTTACGGCAATTCCCACCGCAACGCCAATCCAGTTATCAACCAGACGCGATTTGAGGTACAGCCATATATTTTGCTGATCTGATGTCCCAACTGATCTCATTGCAATCAGCACTCCCAGCAATGTTGCTTGAGAATAGGCTGCCTGCCAGCGATAGGTTTCACAAATTAAGGCAGATAGGATGTAAGTAATCGGCGGAATGATAAATAAGCCTGAGCCATAAAGACCAAATGAATTCACTAAGACAGCAGCGATGAATCCGCCCAAGGCACTGCCGCCGACTCGTCCCAGACCCGCGATGATTGCGCCCCCTGCGGCGGGTTCAATCAGAACGGAGACATAGCCAAAAACGGGATAAACATAGTTATCTAATACATCTGCCCGATGCCAGAAAAAGCTACCCAGTAGGGCAGCACCAAGTGAAAATTTCAATCCCTGTTTGATGATCGTTGAGTACTGAGTATCCAAAGAATTTGCTTCTCCTCTAAACTTCAGCCGGAAATGTGACCCATCGTTTTCGAGGTTGTAGGACGCGATCTTTTATTTACTCGTTGATTGCGCGTTCAACAGAATAGAGAAGTAGCGCAAAAAACGCGACCAACCAGAACCAAAGCTGGGGTGGCTCACTAAAGACCATCAAGATAAACACGATCGCGGCTGCAATTACCCACCACTTCAGCCACCAAGCCCACCACTTCGCCCGTCTATTAGAATGTTGCATAGCATTCGGCTCCAATTAAAAATTAGTATCAGTATACTCCCGTAATCCAACGAAAAGCGGGAGTTAAGTAACTAAGGAGCGATCGCTCCTCAATTACAGCATTGACATCAGCAGTTGTCCCGTCTGTAATTGCTCTGGGTGCTCCCTTACCTTCAGTCCACTTAAAGCCACTGGGTGTATGAGAGTCCGTTTGGAGTTCCAGGATCACCTTCGTCACGCTGGCGTTTATCGGTTGAGGCTTATCGCGATCGTCCTTATCGCGTCCCAATAACAGCTTCTCTGCCAGATCCTGACTGCCGACCAGATTGGATAATTCGGATGCGGTGACTGGCTGTTGAGCCACCTGAATGACTTTTGCAACGATGCCACCATAGCGTTCGCGATCGTATAAATCAGGAATAACTTCGACTTCCATTCCTGGTGCTAACTGCTTTGCATCACCCACTTTGAACAGTGCCACCACATTGACTTTGGCATTGGGGTTATCGACTGCCAGCCTGCCGATGCGACCACTCGGAGGCACTACTTCACCTGAATTGACAGAAATTTCCTCAACTTTACCGTTGTAGAGACTGACGACCTGGCTATTGGCACGAATTCTAGTTTGTAAGGTGTTGATATCGCGTTGTTGGTCGGAAATCGCATTATATCGAGTGACATCACTGACGGTATCTTGCAGGTCGATACTGCGCTTCTCGGTAGTCAGTGCCTCATTCGCTGCTGTCAGGGTTTGCATCTGTGCTCTTAGGTTCTCATCTTCTCCCTTGAGGCGATCGAGGGCGACTTGCGTCTGGTTCACTGAGTTGGCAACTTCTTGTTGACTGAATTGAAAGAAATACGGTTGGAATCCAATCCGAGGGACAGCCCCCTCTTTTGCCAAAGCATTGTAAGCGGAGAGTCTCTCATCCGTAGATGCTTTAAAGCTATGCAGGTACTTGAGGTGATCGAGGTACGCTTCTCGCTGGCTCTGATTGCTCGCCAATTGCACCCGCAGCGATTCAATCTGACCCAAATTTGCCTGACGCTTCTGTGCTACAGCGCTTGAATTGAGTTGACTACGATTCGTTTGAACGGAACCAATTTGGTTGTTTTGTGCCTTGAGATCTGCAAGGCGACCGCGCTTGTCTTGCAATTCTGTTTCCAGTTCAGGAAACTCCATCGTTGCTAATACTTGCCCAATCTTTACAGTATCACCTGGTCGAATATTCAACGCCAATACCCGACCCCCTTCACGCGGTTGAATCGCAATGCTGGAGCGAGGAATCAAAATACCTGCCCGTCCCTCAGCCCGATTGGGAATCTTCCCAAACACTCCCCAAAGGACAAAGGCGATGAACAGCACTCCAACCGGAAGTAATCGCAGCCGAATTTCCCCGCTCTTTTCAACCGCGTTTGACTTTTGAAGTCCCGACTCAGACTGATCAGGTTTAATTTCGGGTTTATTCTTGTCCAAAACTCCCGTTGATGATTCTGGGTGGTGTCCACCCTGTTGAACAGGCATCTGTACGTTGCTTGATGTGTCAGGTGATTCCATTGTTAGCCCCTGGTTGACTGACAAAAGTTGGGGGTAATGTTTTAGATGTGTCGATGGTTAATTATAGCAGTTTTCACCTAAGGTACTTACCAGTAATAAAATATCCCGCGGTCGCCCAGCCTGAAAGGCTCTTGCTCCAACACTAATAACCGTTTTGCACACCCGATAACGAGTACGGTGGGATATTTTCTTTTTTGGATCTCCCTAAATGAACCACACCGTTTGTAAAGGCGCAAGCAAGAGCACCCCTATGACTGTGGTTTGTTTACATGAAAATGGCTGTAAAGTGGATTGCCAGATGAACAGGTGCAGCGTTACACAAGGCTTCTGTATTCAGGTGTGTAGGCTTGCGATTCAATGAAAGCTTGCAGATTGCTTGGCTTTGGCACTCCAGCCAGATTTTTCGCAAAGATAACTTCAGCAACTTTTTGAGCAATGTGCAACGATGTCTTGAAAATTTCTGACTGCGGCGGATAGACTAGCCCCATTGCCAGGTCAGAGGGTGAAACCAGTTCTGCCAACGCCTTCGCTGCTGTGATAAACATCTCATCGGTGACTCGCTTGGCTTGAGTCGCGTAAACTGCCATTCCCATCGCGGGAAAGATGTAGACGTTGTTGCCTTGCCCAGGAACAAAGGTTTTATCTCCATACTTCACAGGTGGAAAAGGACTGCCGCTGGCAAACACCGCCCGCCCCTCTGACCACTTGTACGCCTCTTGCGCTGTACACTCTGAATGCGCGGTAGGGTTGGAGTATGGAAAGATGATCGGACGCTGATTGACTCGCGCCATTGTCTCGATTACCTGCTGGTTGAAGGCTTTTGCCAAGCTGCTGACTCCAATAATTGCGGTGGGCTTGAGATCAGCAATCGCGGCAGCATAGTCATCGATAGGAGCGTGGGGATGGGCGAAAGGCTTCTTAAACTCAGCCAGATCAGTCCGGTTGGACTGGAGCAATCCTTTGCGGTCAAATAGCCAGCAGCGACCGCGAGCCTGTTCTGCCGACAGTCCTTCTTGCATCATCACCTGAGCTAATAAATCAGCAATGCCTGTACCTGCCGAGCCTGCTCCCAGAAAAAGGCAGGTTTGCTCAGACATTTTTCCACCTGTGAGACGAAGGGCAGCCAGGATTCCCGCCGCTGCCACTGCTGCCGTCCCCTGGATATCATCATTGAACCAGCAGACGCGATAGCGTGCCAAAATTGGAATCGCGTCAATATTGGCAAAGTCCTCGAACTGAATGCAGCAACCGGGAAATACATCCTGAACTGCTGTCACAAACTCCTCAATAAACGCATCATAGTCTTCCCCTCGCACACGAGGCTGTCGCAAACCCAGGTACAGCGGATCGCTCAGCAGGCTCTCGTTGTTGGTGCCAACATCCAGGGTAATCGGCAAGGTGTACTGGGGTGGCACACCTGCACAAGCGGTGTAAAGGGACAGTTTGCCGATCGGAATGCCCATGCCGTTGACACCGAGATCGCCTAAACCGAGAATTCGTTCGCCATCGGTGACAACAATAAAGCGCACATCCCGCTCAGGCCAATGTTGCAGGATCTCCTTGATCCGTCCCCGGTGAGTAATAGAAAGGTAAAGCCCTTTCGGTCGCCGCAGAATGTGTCCGAACTTTTGACAGGCTTCTCCCACTGTTGGGGTGTAGACCAGCGGGATGAAGCGGGCTGGATCGGACATCAGCGTTTTGAAGTACAGGGTTTCCTCATTGTCCTGTAGAGCGGAGAGATAAATGTATTTGTCCAGATCGGTCGTTTTGTGTCCGAGGTGCTGCATCACCCGTTGGATCTGAGTTTCCTCGCTCTCCAATCCCTCTGGCAGGAGTCCAACTAAGCCGAGTGACTCGCGTTCTGCTGCGGTGAAGGCCGTAGATTTGTTCAGGTGAGGGTTGTGGAGGATATCGGAACCGTGCAGTTGAGATGATTGGGTATTCGCAATGGTTTGAATCATGGTTTTACCTTTTGTTGTGATTAATTCTTTGGTTAGTTCTTTAGTTTGTTAAATCTGAGGGGGACGACTATTCGCCGCCGCAACTCGGCTACCCCATTCCAGCAGTTCTTTGGTGCAGTCATCGCGATCGATGATGCATTCAATCAAAGCTAATCCCTGATGAGCTTGAGCTTGCTCGATGGCTTCAGTCAGTTCACCGACTGTTTGCACTCGACGGCTCCAGCCCTTGCCCTCACCTGCATTGAAGACCTGCACCAGACCGGCATAGTCCCAATTTTTGATGTTGTTATAAGGACCGTCGTGAATTTCCACTTCGATCGTGTAGCCACGGTTGTTGATCAGAAAAATAATTGGATTTAACCCATAACGAATCATGGTGGAGACTTCCTGAGCCGTCAGTTGAAATGAGCCGTCTCCAATCAGGGCAATGACTCGTTTTTGTTGATTCAGTGCCAGAGCATAACCCAGCAATGCTCCAGTTGCCCAGCCGATCGAACCATATTGCATCTGAAACTCGTAGAGACAGCCATCGGGCAGCGTGATTTTCTGCCCGTTAAACCAGGAATCTCCCGTTTCCACCAATAGCGCCGAGTCGCTGGTCAGGATGGACTGAACTTGTTCGCGAATCGTCCGCGTAGTCAAAGGAGCCTCGTTTGGCAGAACTTGAGCAGGCAAAGGGGATTCATGAATACGCTTGAATGCCTTGAAAGAGGTGTCATTGGGCTGAATGGACTCGGCTAGAGCAGCGAGAAACTCCTGCATGTAGACCTGAGCATATTCCTGTCCATTCAATATCACGCGATCGGGCTGTACTTCAATTAGCTTTTCAGAAGCGATCAGCACAGACCAGCCAACGGTGGTGTAATCGTTAAAGATGGGACCTGCAAACAAGTAAGCATCACAGGATTCAATGATTTCGGCACAGCCAGGACTACTGACCTGTCCCCAATAGCAGCCAATGTATTGGGGATGAGTTTCAGGAAACATGCCTTTGGCGTTCGGCATGACCGCAACCGCATACTCAGAACGGTCAGCGAGTTTATGAAACGCATCGATCGCCTCAAACGCCCGTAATTTCACCCCAGCTACCAGGGCAGGTTTAACCGCCTGATTCAGCTTAGCGGCAACCGCTGCAACTGCTGCTTCTAATGCGACAGGATTGCTTTCCACATGACGTTTGAGCTGCAATGGTACAGATTTGGGAATTGGGACAGTGACCAAGTTGGAAGCAATTTCAATGTAGACGGGTTTACGCTTCTGAATAGCGGCTTCTAGCGCCCGATGCAACAGGCGATGAGCATCCTCAATATGTCGAATCACAACCGCTTCGGCAGTGATTTCTCGAAAGATGCGGTAGGACTGATTGAAATCATAGCTAGCAGTGGAATGATGAATCAGATGGTGCTGAGCGCGATCATTGGAATTGGGTCCGCCGGAAATCACAATCACAGGTAGATCTTCAGCGTAGGCACCCGCTATAGCATTCACCAAGCTTAACCCTCCAACCGTAAACGTGACCACCACTGCCGATACTCCCTTGCTGCGAGCATAGCCATCGGCTGCATATCCGGCATTAAGCTCATTACAGCAGTTGATCATCTGCAAATTAGGGTTCTTTAACATTTGGTCAAGGAGAACCAGGTTGTAATCACCAGGAACGGTGAAATAGTGCTCTATCTTGATCGTTTGCAGAAGTTCAGCCAGGTACGTGCCGATGTTAGAATAGGTGCCAAACTGATTCAAATTACTCATGTCAAAAACTTTATCTTTGATAGTATCGAACCTTATCTAGCGCCATTACTACTAGATCGCAACAGTCATCTGCAGTTATGTTTCACAAATGATTGCGGCAAACTTCAGGTTACTCGTAGTTTCAGTAGGCAAGAGTATTCACGGTACAAGCGGCACTGTGACATCTCTTTTCTTTAATTCTACAACTGTTTGTATGTTCTTAATCTAAAGGGCAAACTCAAATCTGTCGTCACCTCAGAGTTCACGTTTTGAGCCACCTCAGGTATTAGCATGACATCCACCTTAAGTTCAGGTTCAGCATCCACCTTAATTTGGGTGCATCTAAAAGTTAAGGAAGAGCAAGCAGATGATGCGCACAAAGGGAGACGCTGCAATTAAAACTTAATCCCGTCTATTGCGACTTGAATCAGTAACCAGCTATTGAGTCCAACCATCAAGACAGCAATTGTCCAAGCCATCATCTTAAGCCATTTAGGATTGACAAACTCACCCATCAAGCATCGTTGATTTATCTTTGTATCAAAAATGTTTTTAACTGCTCTATTTGTTGATTTTGCTTTTGTACCAGCTTAATAAGTTCCGCAATTTCCTCTTCTTTTAGAAGCGTGATTTTATCGTGTAAAAGTTCAATTTCCAATTCGGCTTTCATATTAATTTCATAATCGTGTTTAGCTTCTTGTCGGTCAATCGCAGCTTGCCGATTTTGGCTCATCATAATAATGGGAGCGGCATAAGCAGCTTGAAACGAAAGCATTAAATTCAGCAGGATAAACGGATAAGGGTCCCAGTGTCTAACCACGGCAACAACATTCAGAATCACCCAAACTGCCAGAAAGCAGCTTTGAGCAATGATGAAACGCCAAGAACCCATAACGGTGGCAACCTGATCAGCAATGCGCTCTCCGAAAGACAAACGCAGCTTAGGTGGATTTTGAGCAGGATCTTGCTCCCGCAACTTCAGCAACAGTTGATATTCGGCTGGAGTGACTTGACTGCTTATGGGTTGTTTAGAGTTCATAGCATTTCAACGATTTTTACCTAAAATCTTTAAAACTCAAGTTGTAAAAGCATTTTAGCGATTTTTCTTAAGACTGAAAATGAAACTGAAATTAATCTGGGCTATGCCGCCAACGATACACATCCATTGCAGCAATAGAAACGGGTTGTGAGCATAAATTAAATCATTACTTTCTGAAACTCACGACATTAGCTAACACACCTTCGGCCTTCAAGGCGCGAAATTCGTAAAGACAAAGTCGCGATCTTTGACGAACGTGTGGCAGGAAAAGCAGCTGTTTTGTACCGCCACGTTGCCAGGTTTGCCGTCGTTAAATTGAGCGTACCCCCAGCCGCCGGTCGAGGCGTATTTTCTTGAGTCCTTGACCATAAACTGAACCCCCTCCTTCTCCTTGGGGGACCCAGCTACGAAAGATTGGAAATGGCCAAAGGCTTGGTCGTTTACCTCCGACGGGACGTAATTCCAGGCGAGCCGGGCAATGATTGTGCCGTCCGGGAAGGGAAGTTTTCCTTCCCGGTATGCCTTGATCGCTACGTCATTGCCCAATTTGGCGCGTATATCGTTGAGGTCGCCTTTTTCGCGGGCCACGGAGATCAACGGCCAGTAGCGGTATCCGGGGGGGATTTTGTCTCCGAGAACCGGGGGGAGCTGTGCATTAGCGTGTTGAGATGGGGGGGGCTGTGCATCAGCGTGTTGAGATGGTGGAACCATGCAGGCAACCACGCTGGCGACCATTACAACTGTAACCAGCAATAAAGCAATCCGTCTCATACAGTAGACCCTTTCAAAAATGGCTATGAAATCTTTACTACGCTTGCACTAAAAATCGATTGTCGTATTCAGTCTCTGCCGTTCTCTCCTTACTTAGCATCGGGCAGCGTGAACGTTACTGTTTCGCTGGTAATGACTTTGTGCGTGGGGTCAGCTAATTCGATCAACACCTTATGCGCTCCAGGTTTCAGTCCAACCAGGATGATCGTTTGACCGCTGGCATCGGCAAAGTGCCAGGACGCATCATCGACGGTAACGTGGATGTGTCCGATACGCGGCGATACATCGAGGGCACCTTTGCCAAACACTGGCAACACGCGCAGGTTCTCCGTCCGATACTGGATGAAGACACGACCCTGGGACAGTGGTTCGGGAAGCGGTGGATCAACAATCAGCTTGGCAGGTGCTTCGTTTTCGATCGCGAACAACGGGGATGCACCGATGATGTCCTTGGCGCTTGGTGTGTGAGTGTTCATAGTGGGTAAATACTTCAAAGTAATTTATAGAACTAAAGCTTACGGATTGACGAAAGTCCTCAAATATGTTCTTTAGAGTGTAGGGTGGGCAGTGGTGAGTAAAACCTGATAATCTAGACATAATTTTAGGGCACTGCCCACCTTACAAGTTGTGGTCGCAAACCATTGAATGCGCGTTCATACACATGATGCTCAATCTGTACAGTGCGTAAGTCCTAAGAACGATCCCTTTGAACAGGTGCAGAGTCATAGCTCCGAGAAGCTATCACCGTTTCTTCGAGGCTAGTTGCCTGTAGAAAGAACGGCGTTAGCAACATAATCAAATTTTCTCAAACGAGTGTCTTATACTCCGGCTTGTAAACGTGCTGACGGATGAATGCATCAATGTTGGCAGGGCGATCAACCCGTGCCAGTCCACTGTCAAACACCAGTTTTGCCACCCGTATTGCGGTCTTAATCTCGGTTTCCAGGATGTTCGACTGCGGCGGATAAATGAGTCCCTGCTTCAACAGGTCTTCCGGCACCTGATCGGCAACCGCTGCTGCTGCTTCAATAAACATTTCATCAGAAACCCGCTTTGCTGCTGTAGCATAGATCGCTAACCCAACCGCTGGAAAGATGTAGAAATTGTTAGCTTGTCCCGGCAGAAAGGTTTGACCATTCAAGTGAACGGGTGGGAACTGCACTCCAGCCGCATAAATTGCCTTGCCCTTCGACCAGGTATACGCCTGCTCAGGTGTGCATTCTGCATGTTCAGTCGGGTTCGACAGTGCCATAATTACAGGGCGATCATTAAGCTGCGACATGGTTTCAACTACCTGTTGGGTGAAAGCACCACCAACTGTACTGACCCCAATGATGGTCGTGGGCTTGATGCTTTCAATAGCAGCTACAAAGTCTTTAGTTGGCGGATGCGAATGTGCATAAGGTTTCTGGAAATCCACGAGATCCGTGCGGGTTGGTTCCAGCAAGCCGTTGATGTCGAACATAGACACCCGCGACTGGGCATCTTCCAGCGTCATCCCCTGTGCCACGAGCGCTGTACAGAGCAGGTTTGCCAGACCGATCGCCGCTGATCCTGCACCTAGGAACAAATATTTTTCATCCTTGAGTTGTGTCCCCTTGAGTTTCGTTGCGTTAATCATACCAGCCAGCGTAATCCCTGCTGTTCCCTGCACATCATCGTTGTAGCAAGATACTTTGTTTCGATAACGTTCCAACAGATGTACCGCATCAACTCCCGTCCAGTCTTCAAAGTGAATACAGCATTTAGGAAACACTTCCTGTACGGCATCCACAAATTCATCGACGAAGCTGTACAGTTCCTCGGTTGACGGACGTGTCTTGCGAAGACCTAAATACAGCGGATCGTGGAGGTATTGTTCGTTGTTAGTCCCAGCATCCAGGTAGATGGGCAGCAGTCCTGTAGGCGGCACTCCAGCAGTTGCCGTGTAAAGTTGCAGTTTGCCAATCGGAATACCCATGCCGTTCGCACCCAGATCGCCTAATCCAAGAATCCGTCCTCCATCCGTGACGCAAATAACTCTCACATCCTTAACTGGCCAATTCTGGAGAATTTTCTTCACCTGCCCTCGCCGCTCGATCGACACATACATTCCTCTGGGATTCCGAAAGATATATCCAAACTTGAGGCAGGCTTCTCCGATTGTCGGGTCATAGACAATCGGCAAAAACCGTGCTGGATCTGACATAATCGTCCGAAAAAATAGGGTTTCGTCGTGATCGAGCAAATTGATCAGGTAAATATAGCGATCAAGATCGGTGTTCTTATGACCAAGCTGCTGCATCACGCGGCGCAATTGCAGATCTTCCGATTCGGTGACATCAGGAACTAGCCCCACCAGTCCCAACGCCTGCCGTTCTGCCTCTGTATAGGCAGTAGATTTATTCAGCGATGGATCATGGAGAAGTTCAATTCCGCGTTTGCCGTTCCGGTTAATTTCGTAGTTCATTACTTCAACTCCTTCAGGTGCTAACTTGTCACATCAATTGAGTTCAAGAAACTTCTTTCCAATTCAATTTTTTGATTAGGTTGTGTGCGGGCTTTGACCATGATTTGAAAGAGGTCTAATGTCTACTTTGCAACATAAGGATGAACCATCTTAGCTGGATCAACGACTCGGTCAAACTCGTCAGCAGAAACGTAACCCAGTTCTAACGCAGCTTCCTTTAGCGTCAGTTCGTGATTGAGGGCATAGTGCGCCACTTGCGAGGCTTTGTCGTACCCAATCATCGGACTGAGAGCCGTTACTAACATCAACGATCGCTCCACAAAGGCACTAATTTGTTTTTGGTTGGGCTGCATTCCTGTCACCAAAAACCGACTAAAGTTGTGACATCCATCGCTGATAATCCGAATCGAGTGCATGACATTGTGAATGATTACTGGCTTATAAACATTCATCTCCAGATAGCCACTCGCCCCACCAAACGTCACTGCTATATCATTTGCCATGACTTGTACTGCAATCATTGTCAGAGCTTCACACTGGGTCGGATTCACCTTACCAGGCATAATGGATGAGCCTGGTTCATTGGCAGGAATATCCAGTTCGTGAAAACCACAGCGAGGTCCACAACTCAATAAACGAATATCATTCGCAATTTTGTACAAAGAGGTTGCCAAAGTTTTCAGCGCTCCACTAAGCATCACCAGCGCATCATGGCTACCCTGCACCGTAAATTTGTTAGGAGCACTGACAAAAGGTAGCCCGCTGAGTTGAGCAATCTCTGCTGCAACGGCTTCTGCAAACTCAGGCGTTGAGTTAATTCCTGTGCCGACTGCCGTTCCTCCCAACGCTAGTTGATATACTCCTTTCAAGCTATCGGCTAAACGCTCCAGATTACCGTCTAATAAGCCTACGTAACCCGAAAATTCTTGTCCCAATGTGAGTGGAGTAGCATCCTGAAGGTGAGTACGACCAATTTTAACAATATCTTTCCAGTCTTCTGCTTTAGAATTTAGCGCATTTTGTAATGCTTTAACAGCCGGAATCAACGCTTCATTTACTCTTTGTGCTGTTGCAATATACATTGCAGACGGAAATGAGTCATTGGATGATTGCGACATATTCACATGGTCGTTTGGATGCACAGGTGTTTTACTGCCCAATGGTTTTCCGACGAGTTGACAGCAACGATTAGAAATCACTTCATTGACATTCATATTAAATTGTGTACCGCTGCCTGTCATCCAAACATGTAGAGGAAACTGATCGACGTATTGTCCTGCTAAAATCTCGTCACAAACCTGGCAAATTAGATTCTTTTGTTCGTCACCTAATCGTTGAGCTTGATGATTGACGATCGCCGCTGCTTTCTTGAGTACCGCATAGGCAACAATCATCTCGCGTGGGATTAAGTCCTCTCCAATGCTGAAGTGTTCGAGCGAACGCTGGGTTTGCGCTCCCCAGAGTTTATCACTGGGAACTTTGACTTCACCCAGGCTATCGGTTTCAATGCGAATTGCAGTCATGATCAATCTTGGTAAATAGTTCACTGAAAATGCTAAGAGCAGATTAGAAGCTGTATCTATTAGTTTTCTGCCTTAATTCAATAATGACCAGTTGAGATTGACTAGTTATGCCGCATGTTCAAGACTTACGCAAACCTCGGAGGTTTCTACTAAAAATGAGATATAATGTTTCGGTGTAAGGGGTTAAACCTCCGAAGTTTGGCATAACGGGAAACGATCGCATCCTATTGCAGATGTTTCTTTAATTCAGCTGCTGCTTGAACAAACAGAGAACGGGTTTCTGGCAACTCAGCTAAACCATTGAGTAGCCCGAAGTCATGAATCATGCCGTTGTACTGCACAGTTGTAACCTCGACCCCAGCTTCATCGAGCTTGCGTCCATAAGCTGTGCCTTCGTCATGCAAGATATCGCTCTGTGCAACCACAATTAATGCTCTTGGCAAGCCTTTGAGTTGCTCAACCGTCGCCTGCAAGGGAGAAGCATAAATGTCTTTGCGCTTTTCTGGATCAGCGATGTACATATCATACATCCATTTCATCGTTGGTACAGTCAAGAACCGCTTGTCGCCGAATTGATGATAAGAATTCGTTTCAAAATCAGCATCTACAATAGGCCACATTAGGATTTGCAGCTTAATGTGTGGTCCTCCTTTTTCTTTCGCCTTCAAAGCAGTGACAGCTGTCATGTTGCCGCCGACACTATTGCCAACGACTGCCAGATTCTTGCCATCCACTCCAATCTCCTCACCATGCTCGGCAACCCATTTTGTCGCAGCATAAATCTCATTGATCGCCTGTGGATACTGAGCATCTGGCGTGCGCGTGTAATTGACAAAGACACCTGCAAATCCTGAAAGCACAACCAGATCGCGAACCATGCGCTTGTGTGTTGGGTAATCACCCAGCACCCAACCACCACCATGAATAAAGATGAAAACGGGCAATGTGCCTTTGACCCCTTCAGGTCGTACAATATTGAGGGTAATTGAATAACCCTCAGCAGTAATCGTCTTTTGGGACTCTTCAATGCCTGAAAGGTCTACTGGAACGGAAGTCTGTGCATCCACAAGGAATTGACGTGCTTCGATTGGAGTGAGTTTCTCCAGCGCCACACCCCCTGAATTCAGCACTTTCAAGAATTCCTTTACTCCTTTGGAAAGACGTGGATCATCTGCAACTTCCAAAATTTTTGGTGATTGTGAGTTTACTTGAGCAACCATGACACTCTCCTTT
>NZ_CAWPKW010000238.1:0-3963 GCF_963888615.1 Brasilonema octagenarum UFV-OR1
TCCCGCAGGGTAGAATGTGGCGTCAGGCGACGGGCGTTCCCGGAGGGCTATCGGGTATGCCCAAAGCGCACGCCTGGAGGGCGAACGCCAGATGCCTCTGTCGGGAAAACGCCACATCCTTCTCCCAAGGGGAGACGCAATCATGCGAACAAGTCGGCAGAGCCGCCCAACGGAGTGGCTCCCCTCCAGCAGCACTGGTCTGACCAAATCAAACCGGATTCCCATATTTACCATTCGTAAAGCGGTCGCTACTTATATGATCAGAGTAATTCCGTTAGCGTAGCAACTGGCAACAGATAACAAAGTAATTGAGTGGACAAACTCTACTGGCTTGAGCAAATTAAACTACAAGACCGCGCCAAAGTTGGTGACAAAGCATTTTATTTAAGCAGAATTATGCAGCGCGGTTATCCTGTAGTGCCTGGTTTTGTCGTTTCAGCGGAAGTTTTGCGAGAATTTCTAGAAACTCTCAACAGTTCGGAGGCGTTAGTCGCTGACTTACCTTATTCTTCACTACACTTAGATGTCAAAAATTGGCGTCAACTTCAGCAGGTTGCTAGACGCTTGCGCCAAGAGATCAGTGCAGCTCATCTGCCAAAACACCTACTTAGTAAAATTGTCAATGCAGCTAAAGAATTAAAATCTGGATATCTGATTTTTCGACCAACTTTTGTACTGCCTACTATAAAGCATGGGGTGACTAAGACATCTGGATTGCTAGAGTCTGTGGTGTGTGAATGTGATGAAGAGGCAATTGCTCTGGCATTGAAGCGCACCTGGAGCCAGATGTTTCGTGCTAAGAGTTTATTGTGCTGGCAATGGGCAGGAATAGACCTGCAACAAATTAATTCGGGAGTTTTGGTACAACCTTTTAGGAATGCGATCGCCAGCGGCTTACTCAATGCCAACTCTTCTGAATGGGAAATTTTAGCGACATCGGGATTAGGAGTGGCAATGACTCAAGGTGAAGTCTTGCCAGATGTTTACTACATCCAGCCGGAAACTGGTACTGTCAAAGAGCGGCAACTGGGCAATAAGATGGTAGCTTACCGTCTTAATGATAAAGCGCCTGTAGCGGCTTTGCAAACGGTGCCAGCTTCAGGTGCGCTGGTTTCAAATGACTCAAGTCTTGTTCCTTACCTGTTGGAAGAAGACCAACAAAAACAGTATGCTTTGCCAGAAGAACATCTGCAACAACTGATTCAATTAGCAACTCAAATTGTCAAAGAAACTGGCGTCAATTTTACCTTTGAGTGGACTATCTCTTGTGAGGCAACGAGTACGCTTTACCTAACGCAAATGAGTACACCCTTGGCAATTTATAATTTCCACTCCATCAAAGGATTAGGAGCATCAGCGGGACGTGTGACAGCAACTGCTCATATTATTGTGAATGCACAACAAAAACCAGAACAATTACCCAAGGGAGTCATTTTAGTTACACCAACAATAGCACCTGATTGGTTACCGCTACTGCAACAAGCTGCTGGCATTATTACTGATAAAGGAGGTATCACAAGTCATGCTGCTATCCTTGCGAGAGAATTGGGAATACCAGCAGTAGTGAGCGTAGCAGATGCCACAGCAATTATTCAAACAGGCGAGAAATTACTGATTGATGGCGACAAGGGGGAAGTTTATCGTTTAACAAGAGAAGCTAGGGAGATAGGACAAGGGGAAGAAGACACGGGGACAAAAGGAACTCAGGGTTCCTACAGAGGAACCAGCCCTGTGGGTGGGTTTTCTGTAAAGTCGAGCCAGCGCCCTTCGGGTATCTCCTTCGGAGACGCTGAGTCCTTCGGACACGCTAGGCGAACGCGAACGCAGTCGCCTAGGTCGGGAGACCCTCACTTCGACAAGCTCAGTGCACAGCCTGCAGCGCTGTCTCACCGTGCAGGGGTTCCCCAACGCCAGACGCCTGCGGAGGGAAACCCTCCTATGCCCTACGGGCAGGCTAGCCCCGAAGGGGCAAAGCTCGCCGGGGGGAGTATCCCCCCGGCAGACTTTGGCGCTACGCAAACGCCAACAGCGCTGGCTCTCGTTGAGGAAAGTGTCCATCGACAAGGGGAAGATAATACGGGGACAAGCGAACTAACAGAGGACACCAAAGCACCCGGCTGGTTCCCGTTGAGGAAAGTGTCCGTAGACAAGGGGACATATTTATTCTCCGCGTCTTCCAGTTCTTCATCACGCCTGAGTTTGCCGATGATCACTACAAAACTGTTGGTTAACTTGAGCCAGCCTAGTTTGATCGAACAAGCGCAAAGTTTACCTGTGGATGGTGTGGGATTATTGCGCTCAGAACTGATGGCTCTGAATATACTCGAAGGGAAACACCCGAGTGCTTGGCTGTTGGAGGGACACCGAACCAAATTGTTAGAACGTTGGTACGAGCAGATCATCCACTTCGCCCAAGCTTTTGCACCAAGACCAGTTTTTTATCGGTCTTTGGATTGGCGTTCCCATGAGCTACCATCTTTGAATGATAATGTAGAATCTTCCACGCAATCGATGCTGGGAGAACGTGGTACCTTCAGCTATTTGAAAAATCCCGCAGTTTTTGAGTTAGAACTGGCTGCTTTAGCCGGCGTACAAAACGCAGGATACAGCAATATCCATCTACTGTTACCTTTTGTTCGTACAGTGGAAGAGTTTTCCTTTTGCCGTCAAAAAGTTGAGCAAGCAAGGTTAACCCAAGTACCACAGTTTCAATTGTGGATTATGGCAGAAGTGCCAAGCGTCCTGTTTTTACTGCCAGAATACGTCAAAGCAGGTGTACAGGGAATTTCAATTGGTACGAATGATCTGACTCAACTGCTCTTGGCAGTGGATAGAGAACAAGGACAACTCGCAAAAGTGTTTGATGAACGTCATCCAGTTGTTATGGGTGCTGTTGCTCAACTCATTCAAATGGCAAACAGTGCAGGAATTCCTTGTTCTATTTGCGGTCAAGCACCAGCGCTGTATCCTGAAATTATTGATCAGCTGGTACAATGGGGCATCACTTCTATTTCTGTTGAACAGGAAGCTGTTGAACGGACATATTTGGCGATCGCCCGTGCTGAACAAAAGATCATTTTAGAAGCAGCACGGCGTCAACGAAATCAGCAGTAGTTTAGATTAGATCTGTCTTGAAAGTCTACCTCTCAAGTATTGCTGATGTTATTGCCAACCAAAAAAAAACCCCTTGCGCTACTTTATAAGGTATTGCAAGGGATAAAAAATCAACTGGGAAAAACTGAATATTGAATACTATATGTTGCTTTTTCAGCTACAAGCTGGAAATAGTTACTTAATACTTAGTTGTATTTTGTTATAAGGCACATTGCTTTGCTGCGCCCTAGTACCGTAAGGCCGAATTCACGCATGCCATGCGTCCCGCTGCACTAACAAAATTCACTTAGGAATACAGCACAAGCGTTTCATTGATTTGGAATGGTGAGGCAGTCCGGTCTTGGGGAGCCAGTTCTGCAGGAGGGTTTCCCTCCGTAGGAATCTGGCGTGGTTCCCCGCATGAGGAACTGCCGAACCCGAAGGGGTGGTTTATTTACGCGTGTGGTGTACTAGTGGGAACGGTCTCGCTACGATAATGGCGTGCCGCAGGCATAGATCGCAGTCGTCCTGAGAGCGGGAAATCCATCATTCACGCTGTTTCACCGCCCAGAGGGCGTCTACAAGTCGCTTAAAGAGCACTTGAAGGAGTGCCGAACCAGTCGCGAGCGTCGCGGAAAACTCTCCTAAAGCTTACGCAAGGGTTCGTTTCGTATGCCCAGAGGGCACGCTACTTTGAACCCAAGTAACTTGTGCTACCAGGAAATTGCAATTTGGTATGAACAGCTGTTGTTTCAAATAGCCGTTAAGTGCCACGGGCAGCGATTGCAACCCGTTACGAAAGAAACAACTCTTTCCCCTTCGGGTTCGCCCTAGTGGGAACGGCCACGCCTTACGGTGAGTCCAGCGCTG
>NZ_CAWPKW010000239.1:0-3915 GCF_963888615.1 Brasilonema octagenarum UFV-OR1
AGGGTAAAGTGTTAGCTGTCTAATACTTGGTTTATTTACGCCGTGCTGTACTAGTAACTCCTCTAAGCGGACATAGCAATTCGTTTCCTGCACAGAAAAGTTATTTTCTTCTAAGATTTTCGGCGAGTTTCCTGGTTTTCTTTGGGTAATGCCCCATTCTAAGTTGTAAAATGCTTCAGCCTTATCCTGATGGAAATCAACCCTAGTTCTGCTTCGGAGATAGATGGGAAGTTGCGGCTCTTGCAGGACATTTGGCAGAATAACAGGGATAACAGGACGCTTTAGTTCAATAAATTCCCAGATGAAAGACTCTATTTCCTCTTTCTGCCAGGGACTTGATTTACTACCAATAAAAATGGCTACTGAGTGGATCTGCGCTATTTGAGCAGCCAGTAATTCTTGCCACGATCTGCCTGGAGGCACTTCCCACAGATTCAGCCAAGGTCTAATTTGCCGTTGTCTTAACTGCTCCGCAATCTGCTGGACTTCGCTTCTGTCTTCGTCGTCATAGCACAGCAGAACATCGAAGTTTCCGGCAGTTTTTGGTGAGCTTTTTGGTTGCTCCTGGGTAATGCCTGACACTAGTTTATCTAGTACTCCTACATCATCTATGCCGCTAGCAAAACTTAGGCAATTGAACTGCTGGAGAAAGAGCAAATCCCCTGGAATGCCCTCTACTCCTGGTAGCAAAACGGGAATTACAGGAATATCTGCATCTACACATTGGCTAATAAGTATCCGCAGTTCCATAACCTGCCACTTTCCCAGCCCTTGTGAACCGATGAAGATAGCAGCAGATTTGACATTGGAAATCGCCTGTTGAATCACATCCTGAAATGGGCGTCCTGGCAAAATTTGCTCTTCATCTATCCATACTTTTAAACCACGCCTTTTAAGTTCAGATGCAATGGCTTTAACTTGAGGCTTATCCTGACTATTGTGAGCCAAAAAAACATCGAATTCTGGCTGATTTACCATCTAAAGATTCCTCCTACTATTCATTAACTTCAGGTATGCCATTGATTAATTGGGTTATCGGTTCAGGATCTTGCTGACGAAAATCAACCCTAGTTCGGCGTCGGAGGTAGATGGGAAGTTGCGGCTCTTGCACGACATTGGGCAGAATAACAGGAATAACAGGACGTTTTTGTTCAATAAATTCCCATATAAAAGGCTCTATTTGCTCTTGTTGCCAAGGTCCTCCACTTCTGCCTATAAAAACTGCTACTGAGTTTATTTTGGCTATCTGAGTTTCCAGTAATTGTTGCCAGGAAGTGCCAGCAAAGGCTTCCCATATATCAAGCCAAGGTCGAATCTGCCTTTCCTTGAGTTGTTCGGCAATTTGCTTTACTTGGTTGCGGTCTTCGTCGTGATAGCACAAGAGAACATCGAAGCGTCCAGAAGTTTTTGGTAAGCTTTTTACCTGTTTTTGCCTAATGCCCGACTCTAATTTGTCTAACGCTTCAATATCATCTATTCCGTTTGCAAAACTCACCCAATTTAGTTCTTGGAGGAAGATCAAATCTTGTGGAATTCCCTCAACCTCTGGTAATAAGACGGGAATCACAGGAATGTCTGCTTCTACAAGTCGGCTGATAAGTGACCGCAACTCCAGTATCTGCCATTTTCCCAATCCCTCTGTTCCAATGAAGATAGCGGCAGATTTAACATTGGAAATTGCCTGTTGAATCACATCCTGAAATGCGCGTCCTGGTGCAATTTGCTCTTCGTCTAGCCACACCTTCAAACCACGCCGTTTCAATTTGGTTGCAATTGCTTTAACTTGGGGTTTATTCTGACTATTATGAGCGAGAAAAACATCAAAATCGGGTTGATTTGTCATTCAGAAGATTCTCCTACTAGATAAGTATGTTCAATTTATAGTTATATTTGATACTTTAAAACTATTGATAAATATAGTTCCAGGGCTATAAGCATAAGTAAATATTCAGAGTTTTAACTGCATAATATCGTAAGAGATTATCAGCCTAATATCCTAGTAATATCACTTCAGTATATTTAATACAAATGTAAAATATTAGTGAATAAGTGGAAATGCCTGCTTGTTCAGACTTTTCATTTAAACAACGCTTTTCGTCACAATTTATATGTGATTTATATCACTTTAAAATCAGAAATATTTGATGCTATTGTCCAAATTAGTGATGTTAATTTTACGCGAGGTTACTAATTGGGCGTTAAGCGTAGCTCTGCCGTAGGCAATCGCCCTCCCCTAATCCTAATTTTCGTAGAATTAGTGGTTACAAGTTTTGAGTTAGCGTGGTCGTAACCACCCCTTTTTCCTAACCTAAGCGATAGCGCTTTGCACCCATCGCAGGCATCGCATCTTTAAGTCAAATCATTTTACCTCCAAGTGCGTATCACAACAGTTAATTCACCCCGATTCTCAATAGTGATGAATTAATGAAAGTGACTAACGGAAAAATCAGGACTTGGAAAACCCTCAAAATTACCTTTTTCACATACCATGAAAAGTCAGAAGTACTTACAAGGTGATAATGAAAGTAGATATATTTATGTAATCACTCATTAAAAATGCGATTTATTTTTTGATAGCTTCATAGGCTCTGAGACGAGAGTGATTCAGTCAAACTCGATTCACAGAGCGTTTTGAGATATAACGTATCAGAACCTCGAAACTTAATCAATGCAAGCTCGCATCCCAAATTGCAATGTAAATTTGGTCTTCTGAATTGCGTTCTATCGACCCTTTTAGTCCACCAACATTAAAAGAGTATTGATTTGTTTTGCGCTCATAAACTTGTTGCAGTCCTTGCTTAATATTACTAGAAGCACTACCCCCTAGCATTCCCTGCAATGTGTTCTGCATCACCTCCGATCCAACAGATTGAGCAAAAGAGACTTCTGTTTGGCGTAGCATTTTTGTTTGACGATCAAACAAATAACCAAGATCAAAGCGGTTTGGATCACGCTGGTAAAGGTAAGCACGAGTTCTCCCAAACGCACCTCTAGAAACCTTAGTTGGCTTTCCTAAAGCTGCTGTAACTGCATCTTCTGAAGAACCAACGGGAAATGCAGGAACATCACTACTGCTGGTTTTTGGAATTGCAAGACTTTGTTTTTCCGGCTGTGGAGGTGGAGTGGAAGCCTCTGGAGTTGAGATCACATTAGGAGAAGTTGCTGGTTGTTCCGCTGTTACGAAATAACCGATTGTAACAGTACAAAGTGCGGAATGTGGGATATAAGCTTCTGAATGCTGTTGCGATCAGGTGCGTACTGATTTGAGGTGTTGAAATTTCCGGAAACGATGTTTGAAATGTTGTAGTTTTTACAGACGATAACTGAGTAATTATGCAACTAACTCATCCCATTTTGAAAATCGACTTGGTGCAAACAGCGAGTGTTTTCCCTAGTCTACTTTTTTACTCTATTAATCAAGCAGACAAAATAAGCTTTTGCGATACACTAAACAGCACTAGCTACGGTGATAGCATCGACGCCAATGAAGGAAACGATATTGTCTACGCCGGAGGAGGAAACGACTATATCTCTGGTGCGAGTGGTAACGATTCTCTGTATGGAAAGGATGGTAATGATCGCCCCTCATTACGGAGACAAAAAAGATGAAACTTACAAATCCCCAGAAAAGAGATTTTACAAAGTTTTTAGCTGCTGTCGCTTTATGTGCCCCATTGTTAGTAACGCTTCCTGGTTACGCGGAAAAACCCGAACACGTTAAACAGTTGCGGGACACTAAGAAATGTCGCAAATGTGATTTAAGTGGTGCCAATTTAAGTGGTGCCAACTTAAGTGGTGCGGACTTGAGTTATAGCAATTTAAGTGGTGCAAACTTAAGTGGTGTCAGCCTTAGAGGAGTCAACTTAAGTGGTGTCAGCCTTAGAGGAGTCAACTTAAGTGGTGTCAGCCTTAGAG
>NZ_CAWPKW010000240.1:0-52545 GCF_963888615.1 Brasilonema octagenarum UFV-OR1
AGCGATAGCTCCACTCTTACGAGAAGCCGCTACGCGTCTACGCGGAGCGAGGCTCCAAATCTATGCCCTAAGTCCTTACGGACACGCTGCGCGTTCACGTTCGCGTAGCGTGTCCCCTTGGGACTCAGTGTGCGCTTTGTGCTTACGGGCACGCTGCTTTGTATCTCCTACGGAGACGGTGCGCGTTCGCTCTTAGCGTGCGCTTGCGCTTACGGTGATTTTGAATTGTTAATTGTGAAGGGTTTGAAAGTGGCAGATTCTCAAGTCATTGGCATTGACTTAGGTGGAACAGCAATCAAGCTGGGGCGTGTTGCTAGAGATGGGACTTGTTTACAATCGTTAACTGTCGCAACGCCGCAACCACCAACACCAGAGGCGGTTATGCTCGCAATGGTAGATGCGATTTCCATTCTGGAACGTTCCGCTAACGCTCAAGTTGACAACCAAAGTCATACAATTGCTATTGGTGTTGGGACTCCAGGACCAGCGGATGCAGCAGGACGTATTGCCAAAGTCGCCATAAACTTGCCAGGATGGTATGATGTTCCGTTAGCCGACTGGCTGGAAGCAAAGACAGGAAAACCTACCATTATCGCCAACGATGCTAACTGTGCAGGGTTGGGAGAAGCTTGGTTGGGAGTAGGTCGCCGCTTTCAAAATTTCATTCTACTCACTTTAGGAACTGGAGTGGGTGGTGCAATTATCTTGGATGGTAAACTCTTTATTGGTCATCTGGGCGCAGCAGGTGAGTTGGGATTAATCACCCTCAATCCAGATGGTCCAATGTGTAATAGTGGGAATCAAGGCTCTTTGGAGCAGCATTTGTCAGTCAGTGCCATTCGTCGTTGTACGGGGAAAGAACCAGCAGAACTGTGCGCTCTTGCGAAAGCAGGAGAGACAAAAGCATTGACTTTTTGGCAAGAATATGGTAGATGTTTAGGCATTGGATTGACCAGCTTGATTTATGTGCTGACGCCAGAAGCTGTTGTCATTGGTGGCGGAATGAGTGCAAGTGCTGAGTTTTTTATACCATCAGTCAAAGCAGAAATTGAACGGAGAGTGCAGCTGACTTCACGTCTGGGTTTACAAATATTACCAGCAAAGTTAGGCAACTTTGCTGGTATAGCAGGTGCTGCAAAGTTGGCTTTTTCAAAAGTAGGGCTGATTTAATTTCTCTGTTGACAATGTGTTGGGGCTAGGGAATGAGCCAGCCTTAATAGAACGAGTAACCGTGAGCGCTAAATTTGGGACAAAAAAAGTCAAGACTTTTTCCCAGTCGGAACCCGCTAGACGAATTAACAAAAACTAAGGCTCGCCTCAGCCCTAGTCGGCAAGCCTAGTACTGTTGTGAAGCACAAAACCAAAGCAACAATGGCAACAGCCATCTGTGAGAAAAGTTTTTTCATAAAATCCTTGCTTACTCGCTGTGTTCAGCATAGATCATGAGATCTAGTATGAAAATTCTCCAAAATTAAAGTAATTTAATATACTAGTCTCATAATTTAGGCGGTCAAATGCAAAGAATTCAAAAACTTTACCCACCCATCGAACCTTACAAACAAGGCAAGTTAAAGGTTTCTGACCTGCACACCATTCATTTTGAAGAGTCAGGCAACCCACATGGCAAACCAATTGTTTTGCTACATGGAGGACCTGGAGGTGGATGTCCGCCGTTTTATCGACAATATTTCAATCCAGAAAAATGGCGTCTTGTAATGTTTGACCAACGTGGTTGTGGTCAAAGTACCCCTCATGCAGAACTACGCGAGAACACCACTTGGGACTTGGTTAGTGATATTGAAAAGCTGCGATCGCATTTGGGTATAGAAAAGTGGGTTGTCTTCGGTGGAAGTTGGGGAAGCACTCTAGCATTAGCTTACAGTCAAACTCATCCCTCTCGATGCACGGGACTCATTTTACGTGGCATATTTATGTTAAGACAGAAAGAATTGCAATGGTTCTATCAAGAGGGAGCTAGTTATATTTTTCCTGATGCTTGGGAAGAATATCTCAAACCAATTGAGCCTACAGAACGTAAAGATCTGCTCACAGCTTACTACAAACGCTTAACCAGTTCAGATGCACAAACTCGGTTGGAAGCAGCCCGTGCTTGGTCAATTTGGGAAGCTAGTACAAGTCGATTGTTTCTAGACACAGAACTGATGCAAAAGTTTGGCACAAATGAGTTTGCAGAAGCATTTGCACGAATTGAATGTCATTATTTTATTAATAAAGGATTTTTTGAATCAGAAAATCAATTACTTTCAAATGTTGAGCGCATCCGCCATATTCCTGCTGTGATTGTTCAGGGACGTTACGATGTTGTTTGTCCGATGATCTCGGCTTGGGAATTACATCGTGCTTGGGAAGAAGCTGAATTTGTTGTTGTCCCGGATGCTGGACATTCAATGAGTGAACCAGGAATTCTCAGCGCTTTGATTTCGGCAACAGATAAGTTTGCAAACTTTGAATGAGTTAGGAACACATTTAGTTATTTGTGTGTCATCAATAGTATCATAATTACTATTGCACTTTTTATACTAAAAGTCTTGTTACCGGGTGCCCTGTGTGAATGCTAGAATCCACTGTTAGAAAGTAGGGATACCTCAATGTCAGTAGCAGCTAACGTAGTCAAATTTGGTACAGACGGTTGGCGGGGCGTCATTGCCGATGAGTTCACCTTTGAGCGTGTAGCCTTAGTTGCGCCACTTGCCGCAAAAGTTTTACTTGATACATACGGGAAAATAACAGGTAACCGTACAATTATTGTCGGACACGACCGACGGTTTATGGCAGAAGATTTTGCTCATAAAGTTGCGGATGTTGTCTGTGCTGCTGGATTTGATGTACTACTCACGGATACTTATGCCCCAACTCCAGCTTTTAGTTGGGCGGCGAAGGAACAAAATGCTTTGGGTGCACTCGTAATTACCGCGAGTCATAATCCAGGCAAATATTTGGGATTAAAAGTCAAAAGTGCTTTTGGTGGTTCTGCGCCGCCAGAAGTTACCAAGCAGATAGAAGCACTTTTATCAGACGAACTACCACCCGCATCAACTCCAGGCAAAATAGAGAAGTTCAACCCCTGGGGCAGTTATTGTCAAGCACTCGAAGGTAAAGTCAAAATTGCAAAAATCCGCGATGCTATAGCTGCAGGCAAACTCACAGTATTTGCCGATGTGATGCATGGCGCGGCTGCTGGTGGATTGGCAATGCTACTTGGCAATGAGATCAAAGAAATTAACAGCAATCGTGATCCCCTGTTTGGTGGCGGCGCACCAGAACCACTACCCAAATACCTTTCGCATCTGTTTGAGGTGATGCAAAATTACCAAAAAACGAATCAAGGAGGTTTAGCGGTAGGGTTGGTGTTTGATGGAGACAGCGATCGGATTGCCGCTGTTGATGGAGACAGCAATTTCCTAAGTTCACAAATCTTAATCCCAATATTAATCGACCACTTAACCCTACGCCGCGATTTCAAAGGCGAAATTGTCAAAACCGTGAGTGGTTCTGACTTGATTCCCCGCCTAGCAGCACTCCACAACTTGTCAGTGTTTGAAACAGCCGTCGGTTATAAATACATTGCTGACAGAATGTTAGAAGCACAAGTTTTGTTGGGTGGCGAAGAATCGGGAGGAATTGGGTACGGAAGCCATATACCTGAACGCGATGCCCTTCTATCAGCATTGTACGTGCTAGAAGCGATCGTGGAATCTGGGCTGGATTTAGGTGATTACTATCGCCATTTACAACAACAAACAGATTTTACCTCCGCATATGATCGCATCGATTTACCCCTTGCCAGCATGGAAGTGCGATCGCGTCTTTTGCAACAACTGCAAACCCAACCTTTAACACAAATAGCTGGACAACCAGTCATTGACTGTCAAACCATTGATGGCTACAAATTCCGCTTAGCCGACAACAGTTGGTTAATGATTCGTTTTAGCGGTACCGAACCCGTTTTACGCCTGTACTGCGAAGCCCCCACACTTCAACAAGTACATCAAACTCTAGCTTGGGCAAAAGACTGGGCAGAGTAATATCAGTTGTCATAAGTCAGTGATCACTGTTAACTGTTAACTGTTAACTGTTAACTGACTTATGACATTACTCGTAGTAGCGACAGGAAATCCAGGTAAGTTGAAAGAAATGCAAGCTTACCTAACTGATTCTGGTTGGGACTTAACTCTCAAGCCTGAAGAATTGGAAATCGAGGAAACAGGAGATACCTTTAGTGCTAATGCCTGCTTAAAAGCATCCCAAGTAGCACTTGCAACAGGAAACTGGGCGATCGCTGATGATTCTGGCTTACAAGTGGATGCCCTTGATGGTGCACCAGGAGTCTATTCTGCACGTTATGGCAAAACTGATGAAGAGCGAATTGCCAGAGTGTTGCGGGAATTAGGCGACACACCAAATCGGCAAGCTCAATTTGCTTGTGTTGTGGCGATCGCTCGTCCAGATGGTACAATAGCTTTACAATCAGAAGGGGTTTGTCGTGGTGAAATCCTCTACACGCCTCGTGGAAATGGCGGTTTCGGCTATGATCCAATTTTTTACGTTCAACAAAAGCAATTGACATTTGCTGAGATGACGCCAGAGTTAAAGCGTTCAGTTAGCCATAGAGGCAAAGCTTTTGCATCTTTACTTCAAAAGTTGCCTCATTTAAATAACACTGACTGTTAGTTGTTAGTTGTTAGTTGAATTTTATTTCACTATAAACGACTAACGACTAACCACTAACTTCTAACTATGAAACGAGTGAACGCTGAACAGTTATCCGTTATTTTTGAGCAATAAGTACTGATAACTGATAACTGATAACTGTTAAACAGCTTCTGTATTCTTTTCCCCGGTACGAATTCGCACAACTTGTTCAACTGGCGAGATGAAGATTTTGCCATCACCAATTTCACCTGTGCGAGCAGCTGCGATAATTTTATCAACAACCATATCAACTTGGTTGTCTTCAACAACTATTTCCACTTTTAGTTTTTGCAAAAATTCAACTGTGTACTCAGAACCGCGATAGCGTTCTGTTTGACCTTTTTGACGTCCAAAACCCCGTACCTCTGACACAGTCATACCAACGATACCAGCATTTACGAGGGCAATTTTTACCTCATCAAGCTTAAAGGGACGGATAATAGCTTCTACTTTTCTCATTTCTTTTCTCCCAACTTCTACATTTATCTATCAAAGCAGATCCAGTGTCTAACATTTTTGCGTTTGCTGTTACAGATTGCAGATTTAACTTGTGAGATTTGTTAAGATTCAAAAGTCAAAAGTTACTGTTAACCGTAGATAGTCTTAACAAAAAACTGCAATCAGCATGCTCATTAGCTTAGCAACGTCACCTCAAATAAATATTGAATCACTTGCCACATGACTTAACAGTAGATGATTTACTTATCATTTGAAAAGTAAAACTAGTAATACCAAATCCGGATACTTTCTTTTTTCCATTAGTCTGCACGACTTTTGGACAAGTCTCGTTTAGTTCCACCTGTTTTAGGGGAAAAAGGAGACTATGAAAGCGGATTTGGTATAAGCATTATCTACCTTAATCATCTTTTCAGTTATTCTATGAGGTTTATACGTTCAATTTATCATTTTTTCGTAGCTTATTTAACTTTTAAACAAAGATGAACTGTGATGTTTCACACTTTGAGTTTAAGAATGATTTGACTTAACGACTATGACTTTGAAGTAAAGGGCGTACAACCAAATACCCAGCACTAAAACCAAGAGCAATAATGAACAAGATACCTATTATTAACCACCAGCCCTTAATTCGTAAAGGCTCTGATTCCCTGTAAGAATCATAGCTAACTTGCTGTTCTTCTATAAAGACTGGTTCTGGAATGGAACTTGGAATTTCTATTTTTTGGGAAAAATCAGGTGTCTGGAAATTTTCTGGATAAAAAGCACGCGGATGCGAAACTTGCTCTTTAGAACCTACTTCAGTAATAGGTGGTTTTGTTTGGGTTCTAGAATCAGAAGATGCTTGGTAAGCTTGAGAAAAATTAATCTTGGCTTGTGAATCAACCAGTTTTTGCAAGCGCGAAACAGACTCAACAGCTTTGGTAATTTCTTGCCGAAGTAATTGATTTTCTTTTACGACTTGTTGATTATGAGCATTGAGAGTGTCTAACTTTCCTTGGACAGTTTGCAACTCTGTTGCCAAGTCCCGATAGACAGAAAGCGGTACAGAGGGAGAATAGACTTGTGTATTTCCTGTTGGTGTATTGCTGTGAACTGAATTTGAGATTGTTCGCATTGGTAAATTTCAACCAAAATTTAATGTCAGTCAGTTAAGCGAATTTGCTACCAGAGACAATTAGTCTGGTGAAAGTATGCCCAAGAATAATAGAAAGATATTCTTGAAGCTAAAAATGATTAATTTACAATTTAAGAGGAGAAAGATACAAGTTTATCAAAAATCGAATATAAATTTGTAAAGTATGAACTTAAAAAGGAATGTTGGTAAAAAAGAAGTTTAAACGATTTTGCAACTTCTGTCATTCCTTACTTTGTAACTCCCTTACTTATTCAATAATGGAAAGAAGTGTCCCACAGGACCTTGTCCTTTGCCAATATCTAAAGCGTAAGAAAGGGCTGAGGTGACATACTCCTTTGCCTGTCGTACTGCTGTTATCAAGTCGCTTCCAAGTGCAAGATGGGCGGCGATCGCCGCAGACAGAGTACAACCAGTACCGTGAGAATTTTTTGTTTCTACGTGTTTTGTTGTCAAAGTTTCCATCTTATGTCCGTCGAACCAAATATCAACACCACACAATTTTCCTTGCATACCTCCACCCTTGACTAAAACAACCTTTGCCCGTACATTCCTGTGAATCATTTGAGCTGCTGCTCTCATATCATCTAGTGAATTAATTGGTAAACTGCTTAAAATCTGGGCTTCATAGCGATTTGGTGTCACAATAGCAGCCTTAGGAATGAGCAAATGACGCAGAGTGTTCACAGCATCATTATCTAGTAATTGTGCCCCTGTGCGAGAAACCATCACTGGATCGACGACTAAGTTTTGAATTTGTAAAGCCTCCACCTGTTCAGCTACAGCGGTAATAATTTCCTTGTTAATTAGCATTCCCGTTTTGACCGCTTGGACGCCTATATCTTCATACACGGCGCGAATTTGTGCCACAACAGCCTCTGGTGGTATAGGATCAACCCGCATCACCCCCAAAGTATTTTGTGCTGTCACGCAGGTGATAGCGCTTGTTCCGTGAACGCAGTGAAAGGCAAAAGTGCGTAAATCTGCTTGAATACCCGCACCGCCACCGCTGTCAGATCCGGCGATAGTTAAAGCAACGGGCACCGTGGATGTTGTTTGGGAGTTCATAGGTAAGGGGAGAAAGGGAGAGAGGGAGGGAGGGAGGGAAGGAAACTTCCCTCACTTCCCCATCTGGTGTTAATGGTGGTTGTTCTTGGTTTTTAAGTTTAGACTTTTAACTTTCAAGGCTTTGCAATTGACTTTGCAAATATTTACCCCATTCTGCGGCTAAAGGAATCTCTGTAAAAGGAACACGTACTGTTTTGTCTGGTTCGGAAAATAAAAATTCCAACTCAATAGTACGACCTTTTTCGGGTGGTTTTTCTACTTCTACTTGTTTTGAGTCTACCAAAAGGGTGATGCTTTGCACATCAAGCAAAGAAAATGATTCTAACTTGATTGGACCTTTTGGCGTTGGTTTGCCCCAAGTTATATTGTTATCTTTGTGACCCAAAACTGCGTAAATATCATACTTAGCTTGTTCAAATTGTTCCGCCCAAGTACGGTATGCTTCTATCTTTTGATACTCCTGGGAACCTTGCCAAGCCAACCAAAAAAATGCGAATAACAGGGGTAACCATAAAAGACCACGTTCCATCTTTGAAAAATTGTCCTCCAGTTTGTATAAAAATCCTAAGTTTAGTGCCAGATGCACCACCAAAGGGCTTGTATGAGTTATGGTAGTGAGCAAACTGGCAAAAAGCGGTAATGGTTTGAAATGAGAAAGTTAATATTATTTTGCTTATTTGTCATCGGGCTGAGCGTTGCCTTGTTTAATTTTATGAATTTTCAGGGACTTGCAGCCAAAGGGGAGTTTGAAACAATAGTCCTAAATTTTCGGGAAGATATTCCCAAAGAGGTATTGCAGCAAGACCTGCAGGCTATTGCTCAACAGTACAACGTCACTCCCGAACTAGATAATCAATATTCCGCCAAGGACAATGTTTATATCGTCAAGGGGGATAAGCAGCGACTCAAAGAATTGAAAAAGTCGCCACTTGCCCAAGCAATGGATTTTATTGAACCAAATTATATCTACAAAATTCCAAAACCAGGTAAAGCAACTTGGCTGGGAGAATTATTAGATCCCTCACAAGAGGCTGACGAAGCAAAACCAGCATTCAAAGGTGCCAACGACCCCTATTACAGCAAGCAGTGGAATCTCCACAATATTCATGTTGAAGGCGCGTGGACTCAAACCAAAGGCAAAGACATTACGGTTGCAGTGATTGATAGCGGCGTCACTCGCGTTCGTGATCTCATAGAGACAGAATTTGTCCCCGGTTACGACTTTGTTCACGACAGAGTAGAAGCCAACGACGACAATGGACATGGCACTCACGTTGCTGGTACGATTGCCCAATCGACTAACAACAGCTATGGGGTAGCTGGAATTGCCTACGAAGCCAAGCTGATGCCTCTCAAAGTTCTGAATGAGTATGGCGGTGGTACTGTTGCTGATATCGCAGCAGCGATTAAGTTTGCTGCTGATAACGGTGCAGATGTCATTAATATGAGCTTAGGCGGTGGCGGTGAAAGTCACCTGATGAAAGATGCAATTGATTATGCACATAGAAAAGGAGTCATCATCATTGCTGCTGCTGGTAATGAAAATCAGAACTCCGCTTCTTACCCAGCACGTTATCCCCATGTTATTGGCGTTTCGGCATTTGGTCCAGATGGCGATCGCGCACCCTATTCTAACTTTGGTGCCGGAGTAGACATCTCCGCCCCCGGTGGTAGTGATGCAGGCAAGATTCTCCAAGAAACCATCGACCCAGATAACAAAGGCACTGGAGTGTTTATGGGCTTCCAGGGGACAAGCATGGCAGCCCCCCACGTTGCTGGTGTTGCTGCATTAGTAAAAGCCTCTGGCGTCAAAGAACCAGACCAAATCCTCGAAGTCCTCAAGCAGTCAGCACGAAGTGTTCAAGATGACAGTTTGAACTACTATGGCGCTGGACAACTCAACGCAGAAGCTGCAGTGCAATTAGCCACTCAAGGGCAAATTTCTTTCCAAGACTTCTTCCGTTGGCTACGGGATAGCGGCTATCTCAACCCCGGTTTTTGGATTGATGGCGGTGCTATAGCGCTGTTACCCAAGATTTTAATGGTCGTCGGTTCTTATGTCCTAGCTTGGTTTTTACGGGTTTACTTCCCGTTCCGCTGGGGCTGGAATTTATCCTGGGGATTGATCACTGGTAGTTCTGGATTATTCTTTCTCAAGGGAATCTATATTTTTGACCTTCCCCAATGGCCTTTCCGTGTCTTAGGCAGTTCTATTCCTGAATTAGGCAATACCCTTCAAGGAACAGATGCTTTTAACCCACTGTTTGCCAGCGTACTAATTCCCTTAGGCTTAATGGCGCTTTTGCTAGGAAATCCTAAATGGAAGTGGTTTGCCATCGGTTCATCACTAGGTGTAGCAGCGTGTTTAGCGGTAAGTGCAGTTTTAGATCCTGCAGTTTGGGGATTGGGCAGTGGTATCTTAGCCCGTATGTTCCTCATCGTTAATGCCGTGTTATGTTTCGGTTTAGCTCGTTTAGCTGTCAAAAACGAAGAACAACCAGCTTAAACACCAGATAGGGGAGACCAGGAAGCAACAGAAGCAAGGGGAGAAATCACTCCCGCACTCTCTGACTCCCTGACTCCCTCACTTCCTCACCCATTAGGAGTAGTTTTACGAATATGAGCATCACAGTTACAGGTACCGTTGAACGTCGTGATATTGGTACTGGGGCTTGGGCGCTAGTTAGTGATAAGGGTGATACATATGAAATCCTTAGAGGAACAGACAAAAATTTACTCAAACAAGGACAGAAAGCAAAAGTCACGGGACTTGTGCGTGAAGATGTTATGACTGCTGCAATGATTGGTCCAGTGCTAGAAGTAAAATCTTTTGAGGTGATTAACTCTCCTTAGACGCTGGTGAATTGAGAACTTCTTGCAAGCGACTTCTAAATTCGCCTTTGGGATGACCACCTTTGACCTCGCCCAAAATCTGAAATTCTCCTTCTGGCGAATCACAAATAATGTAGGTGGGCCATCCCATCTGTGACTTATCAGGGTATTGAGTCAACAGAATCTGACGATACTTCCGATAAGTCGCTGTATCCTGCATTTTCACGTCAATAAATTCCAAACCCAATTCCTCTGTCACCTTTTTGTCATAGAAAGACATCTTGTGGCAGAGACCGCAGTCTTCGGAAGAAAACTTGATGACAGCTAAATTCATAGATTTACCTAACTCCATAAGAAGCCTCCCACTATAACGGTACTCCGTTTGGCGGTGATCGACTTAAATAGTGATTTTTGGAATCCCTCACACTTCCCCCAAGGATTAACGGTGGGAGGAAGTCAAAACTCTCGAACTATTAACACTAGCTTGTGAAATAACATAATATAGAAGAATACCAAATATTACCAGTCAGCGAGATCCTAGTTCGGTGCAAACCGCTAAATATCGCTTGTTTCGTGTAAAAAAATAAATCCCCAGCAGCGAGTAGCCAACTAGGGAAGTGAGTTATCAGGGTGCATCTACCAATTCTATGTTCTAAACTAGGGAAGTGAGTTATCAGGGTGCATCTACCAATACTATGTTCTAGACTAGGGGTGTCAGTTATCAGGGTGCATCTACCAATACTATGTTCTAGAGATAACGACTTTCTCCGGATGATTTTGTATAGAAAAATAATTGGGATTTTTTGTGAGTGATCAATAAAACTTACAGGGTGTGAACAAATGAGTTAATGATCACCAGAAAATTAATTTGGGTGTAGAGGTGTCGGTAAATGATTTTTCCAAAAGACCCGAAACCCCCCTATTCCTAGCTTGAGAATAAAATCGGTAAAGACAGAAAAACTCCCAAAAGGTGTTAGCCTACATGGGAGTAAAGATCAAGGTGCATCTACCAGTAAGAAAGTTCTGGGCTAAATTGACAAGATCCGGATAAAGTTATGAAAGAAGATTGGTTCAGAATTTAAAATTGTAATATAAGAACTCAATCTATGGGATGTAGTTTTATGAACCAAGAATTTTTTCTGTTGCGATACTCCAGAGGTTGAAGCAATCAAAGCGATACTTTTAAACTAGTCGTAAGATAAGACAGCATGAATTATGACTCGTGGATCCGTGAATCCTTACAGCTTAAAACTGATGAGCAAAACGACACGAACCAGAAACAATCAGTGCCAGGATGCATCTAAGGTATAAGAAAAAGCAAAACATCGACTTGAAACTTTCAGGTTTCAAACCGGATTTAGGAGGCAAACAGGAGCAGTTGTGACCCAGGAATTTCACATTTCCGTAACCCCAGTAGGGCAAAATGACTACTTGGTGCGCACGGAACAAGTCGCGCCTGGGGTGCCATTAGCAGAAGAACTGGTGACTTGGCCTGTGGCTGATTGGTTAACGGCTGCGGGACATTTGATGAATGACCCGTTGAAGTCGGTGCTACAGGGAGATGCTCTAGCACGAAACTCCGTCAACTTGGTGGCGTTGGGTCAGCAACTTTATAATGCACTGTTTCAAGGCACTCTCAGAGATAGTTGGATTACGGCACAAGGAATAGCCCAAAACCACCAACAGGTGTTGCGTTTACGATTAGGGCTCAAAGATACTAAATTAGCACGTCTTCCTTGGGAAGTGATGCATGCAGGCGATCGCCCAATTGCGACTGGACCTTATATCGCTTTTTCTCGCTACCAAAATGGCATTGGTAGAACGTCTCGTTTGCCGTCAACAGGTATGCCAGCACCAGCAGAGGAAGGCGGGCTAAAGGTTTTGATGGCAATTGCTTCTCCCACAGATCTTGTGCGTCTAGATTTGCTCAAACAAGAAGCCATCAAACTCCAAGCGGAACTTCAGCCTGGGGAAAGCGGCAATTATCTGCCGCACATAGAACTGACCCTGTTAGAACAACCAGGGCGAGAAGAATTGACACAAGCCCTAGAACAAGGACGATACCACGTTCTGCACTACTCTGGTCACAGTAACATCGGTCCGAACGGCGGAGAAATTTATCTTGTCAGTAGCAGAACTGGTTTAAGGGAAACCCTCTGTGGTGACGACTTGGCAGGCTTGTTGGTCAACAATAATATCCAAATGGCAGTGTTTAACTCCTGCCTGGGAACATATGCAGCGACGTCCTCTGGTGCGGTAACAGACACAGGGGAACGTAATTTGACAGAAAGCTTGGTCAGGCGGGGCATCAGGAGTGTTTTGGCAATGTCAGAACGCATTCCTGATGAAGTAGCACTACTGCTAACACAATTGTTTTATCGCAACCTTTCTCACGGGTATCCTGTGGATTTGTGCGTGAGTCGGATGCGCCAAGGATTAATTGCTGCTTATGGTTCCCACCAACTGTACTGGGCACTACCAATTCTTTATATCCAGCCAGGATTTGACGGCTATCTTAGCCCAGAAATATCGTTACCTCAAGATGAGGAGTTATTTAACGAATACAATCCATCTTTAAAGACATCAGCAATAATTTACTCAGAGCAGGCAAACGACGCCAGTATGCCTTTACCTCTTGAGGATATGTTACCCTCATCTTTGGCAAGAGACTCATTCGATGATCTAGACTTGCTAGGGGAAGAAACTTGGGGCGACCTGATTGATGAAATTGAGTACGATGACCCAACTTATGAAGAGGATTCAGCGATTGTTTCAGATTTGTTCCGCCAGCTAGATAAACAAAACACATCCTCGCAATCTTCCATGAAAGCGGAACTTGTGCAATTTGGGGAAGATAGTCTTGATGATAAAGAAGTTTCAGGTGAAATAGCTTCGCTGGAAAATGATACTGGGATGTGGGAAGAAGTTCGTGAAGCCGCATCCTATGGTAGACAGCAGGGCGCAGATCCTCGCGAACTTCCCTCCAATAGTGAACTGAGTCGCCAACAAGAGCTGGACTTGCCAGAAGATTGGGAAAACTCAAGTGTCCAGCCATTAGCTCAGACAAGCACTATTCGGCGGACACAAACAGCAAAACCGAAACAAGCCAAAAGACATAGAGTCTCGCGGGGTACTATAGGAGTGAGTGCGATCGCCCTTGCAGGAACGGCACTTTGCGCCATAGCAGCCGTTGTCGGTTTAAATTGGTGGTCGCACAATCAACAAATACCGCTCATTTATCCTCAGTCTCAACAACAAAGCCCTAACACCCCACAAGCCAATTTTAAAACGACTGAAACTAAAGTTGTCAGTGCGATCGCCACCGACAAATTGAGTCAAGGCGACTTGCAAACAGGACTACAGGCTGTGGAAGAACTGCTTAATCGTAATGTACTTCCTAACGCTCAAGCTGCCCTTAACGCGATTCCCGAAAAGTTTGCAGACAACGCATCAGTCTATTTCCTTAAAGGGCGATTAGCATGGCAATTTATCCAGATACGAGACAATAGATATAGCGTCGATGATGCCCGTCGTTATTGGGAAAGTGCGCTCAAGGCTCAACCAGACTCAATTTTGTATAATAATGCTTTAGGCTTTGCCTACTACGCACAAGGTAAACTTGACCAGGCAAATGACTATTGGTTTAAAGCGTTGAGTTTCGCAGTCAGAGAGCAGCAGAGTAAATCCCCTGCTTCTGCGACAACATTTTTGTCCTCAAAGCCAGTCCCTCGGGATGCTTTAACAGCTTATGCTGGGTTAGCTATTGGTTTGTATAAAACTGCAAACAAGCAACCAGAAGGAAAACGCGAGCAATATCTCAATGAAGCCATCAAGCTGCGTCAAATGATCGTTAAAGATGATCCAGTCAATTTTGAGGTTAAAGAATTGGCGAAAAACTGGCTTTGGACCGAGAATAGTTTACAAGATTGGAAAATACTCCTCCAACTAAAAAGTCAGCGTTCCATACTTCAAAATTGACCCAGAAAGAATTCAGAATTTAGAAGTCAGAATGGGTTGCGCCTCACTACGCGCTCCAGAAGTATCGTAACAAAATTATACGATTCTATATATTTTATGAAAAAGAAAAATGTATTTCATCAAGTAGACCTGTAGAAATACGGCGTCATTAGCGCGTAGCAAGACGTCCTTTGAGTGCACCCCCTTAGGGGCTAGCTTGTTCTGGTTTCTAACAACTGAGTTCTTCTTAAAATATTTTTGACCAATATTCTCCATCATCTTTGAACGTGGCAAAATAAAAACATATGAAAGCGTAGACTAACGTATCAAGGCTACGCAAAAGCCATATTTGTCACATGAGCTATTGCTTAAATCCTAATTGCCCCAACCCTGTTAACATCAATCACGAAAAATTTTGCCACACGTGTGGTTCCAAGTTACTGCTTAAAGAGCGCTACGGTGCCATCAAACCAATAGGGCAGGGTGGTTTTGGCAGAACCTTCTTGGCTGTAGATGAGGATAAGCCATCTAAACCACGCTGCGTCATTAAGCAATTCTACCCCCAAGCTCAAGGTACTAGCACAGTTCAGAAAGCAGTAGAGTTGTTTACCCATGAGGCAATGCGCTTGGATGAATTGGGTAAGCATCCTCAAATTCCAGAACTATTAGCTTATTTCACTCAAGATGATCGGCAGTATCTTGTACAAGAATTTATTGACGGACTGAACTTAGCCCAGGAATTGCAACAAAATGGTGCATTTAATGAAACTCAAATTCGGCAACTGCTGAATGATTTATTACCAGTGCTGCAATTTTGCCATGCGAGACAAGTCATTCACCGAGATATTAAGCCAGAAAATATTATTCGTCGTACAAACACCAAATCAAGCAATGGAAATCTGGTTATAGTAGATTTTGGTGCTGCGAAAGAAGCGACTTACACAGCTTTAAACCGAACAGGAACCAGTATTGGGAGTCCAGAATATGTTGCTCCTGAACAAATCAGAGGAAAGGCGATTTTTGCCAGTGATATATACAGCTTAGGTGTCACCTGTGTTCATCTGTTAACTCAACGCTCTCCTTTTGACTTGTACGATATCAACAACGATGCTTGGATTTGGCAACAATATCTCACAAGCCCAGTTAGCAATGAGTTGAGCCGTATTTTGGACAAAATGCTGCAAAGCATTCCCGTTCGACGTTACCAAACTGTAGATCAAGTCCTCAAAGACTTAAACCAAAAGCCGCAATTACCTGCAACACCCGTAACCCCTCTCAAACCTGTAACTCCATCAAAACCTATTTCCACACCTGTTTCTACAAATCCAGCGACTACCCAAATAGACACAGAATTAGAGGAAATGAAAACTTTATTTCTTCAAGGCGGAAAATCCAAAAGCAATAAAGGTCATAATGTTCAGCCTCAGCCACAAACCCCTCAGCCATCTTCTAATAAAAGCAAAAATATTCAACCTCAGCCACAAACACCTCAGCCATCTTCTAGTAAAAACGAAATAGATGAAGAATTGGAAGAATTAAAGGCTAAGTATAAAAAAGGTCAATTATAGCTCAGAAATTATCAATTTTTATATAGTATTGTCTATCTTTATCAACAGATGTAAACAGCCACATTCACGAATTAACTAAAAGTGGCGTGTGATGCAAGCAGGTAGCACAAAATCAAATCTCGTTTCCAGGTTCCACCTGGAAATGCCGTTGGGGCGGCTTTGCCGCAAGTAAGGGAGGCCGAGCCTCCTAATAGACATTCCTAGTCAGAGGCTGGGAACGAGGTAAAAGCTGTATTCTACCCAATTGAAAACTGCTCGAAATGACATTAGTTGGTTCTACATAACTTAATAAGAATTATGGAAAAAAAGCTCTCTGGGCTTAAGTTGTGTATTACAAATTAAGTGGGGAAAAAATGACAGGTTTTACATAACGTTAAAAAAATGCAAGTTAAGTGAATGACACCCTCATAAAAAGGAGATAGATATGTCAACTTTAGTTCAACAAGCAGTTGGAATTCCTGTCAGCGACCAAGTGTCAAGGCTTTTAACTCAGCCATTGAAACTACTGATTGGGGGAAAATGGGTTGAGTCTGCGAGTGGTCAAACCTTTCCTGTATATAATCCGGCTACAGGTCAAGTCATCGCCCATGCGGCTTCGGGTGAGAGCGAAGATATTAATCGAGCAGTACAAGCTGCACGTGAAGCCTTTGAAAATGGTCCTTGGTCAAAACTCACTGTTTCACAACGCGGACGACTCATTTGGAAATTAGCCGACTTAATAGAAGCAAACCTGGAAGAATTTGCCGAATTAGAATCCTTGGATAATGGCAAACCAATCAGTGTTGCTCGTGTTGCTGATGTGCCAGGTGCGGTTGACTTGTTTCGGTATATGGCAGGATGGGCGACAAAAATTGAAGGAAATACGATTCCTATCTCTGCTGGCACTCAATATTTTGCCTACACAGTGCGCGAACCTGTTGGAGTTGTCGGACAAATTATCCCCTGGAATTTCCCTTTGCTAATGGCTGCATGGAAATTAGGTCCGGCTTTAGCTACTGGCTGCACAATCGTTTTGAAACCAGCCGAACAAACCCCCATCTCAGCTATTCGCTTGGGCGAATTAATCTGTGAAGCTGGATTTCCTGATGGTGTGGTCAATATTGTGACTGGTTATGGTGAAACTGCAGGTGCTCCCCTAGTCGCACATCCCGATGTTGATAAAGTTGCTTTTACTGGCTCAACTGAAGTGGGTAGATTAATTGTCCAAGCTGCTGCTGGTAACCTCAAAAAGGTTTCTTTAGAACTAGGCGGTAAATCACCCAACGTCGTGTTCAAAGATGCTGATATAGAGATGGCGATTAAGGGCGCAGCCAATTCCATCTTCTTCAATCATGGTCAATGTTGTAATGCTGGTTCAAGACTTTATATTCAACAAGATATTTTTGACCAAGTGGTGGAAGGTGTTGCAGCCGAAGCTAAGAAAATTAAAATTGGACCAGGACTTGACCCCAGCACACAAATGGGACCACTGATTTCTGATGAGCAACTTGACCGAGTTTATGGCTATATGCAGTCAGGTTTTGCTGAAGGTGCAAAAGCTGTTACGGGTGGACAGCTCATTGGCAATCAGGGCTATTTTGTGGAGCCAACAGTGCTGGTTGATACTAAGCAAACAATGAAGGTGGTACAAGAGGAGATATTTGGTCCAGTCGTAACGGCGATGCCTTTTAAAGACGTGGATGAACTTGTTCCAGTAGCCAATGATAGCGCTTATGGTTTAGCAGCAGGAATCTGGACTAACGATATATCGAAAGCTCATCGTTTAGCGTCTAAATTGCGTGCTGGTACAGTTTGGATTAACTGCTATCACATCTTTGACGCTGCTTTACCCTTTGGCGGCTACAAGCAGTCAGGATGGGGTCGAGATATGGGACACAATGCGCTAGAACTTTACACTGAGGTCAAATCTGTTTGTGTGAAGCTTTAAAATAACGTGACTTCGACGGAATTTAGAGGCTGAAATTCTTACATAGCAAGGCATATGAAATTAAACAGAAGTCAGAAGTCAGCAATTCCTGAGTCAGAATCACTTGGATCGGGATGCGCGACCCCCTACTTATCTGCCAGCGAGGTGAAGTTCATTCTGACTTCTGGCTCCTGAGTCGTAAGTTCTTTTCATTAAAACCTTTTCTAGACAAGTCTTTGAGAGCTTCTAGTTCGTCGAACTCAGGTTCTTCTGAACCCTCAGCAAATACGGTTTATTAGAAGAGGGTTAAGATCGAGCGACTAACACTTGATGGACACCGCGACCGACATCGACAACATACCCTGTACGTTGTAGCTCAGGTTTTGGCTTTTCAAGGACTTGCCAAAACTCGATTCCACCTTCGGGTTTTGGGGTGAAATAGTCATACACTGCCACAACTAGGAAATTACCACTAGCATCAAATGCTGCGCTCTCTGGCAAGATACCTTCAAACGGATAATCATTAATTTTCGTTAACTGACCAGAGGTGGGATCAAGCGTCATCAAACTGAGTGTCGCTTGACGTGTAAATCGAAATGAATTCGTGGGAAAGGCAGTCCCGCGCATGTTCACAGTGACGACTTTTGAACTATCGGGACTGATTGTTAAACTTTCAGGAGAATTATCGGCAATCGCAGTTGAAACAACACGATGCTGAACCTGGGATGCAGAAGAATTCAACTCTGCAAGTTGAATCACCGATACGGTTCCTCCCGTTTCGGGTATCCGCTGTTCTAAGGTTTTAACTTCTGCGCCAAAATTGCGCCCCCAATTGCTGCTGAGATAAAAGCGTCCATCTGGGGTGAACTGCCCCGTAAAAGGATCTTTACCCACTTTCACTGGGCGACCCCAAGGAATCAGTTGTAGATTACCTTGAAGATTACGCTGTAGTTCATAGAAGGCAATTTCATCACGATAATCCAAATTTATAGCAAGGAAGCGCCCAGAGGGATGCCACTGCACTTGACTGACATACAATCCATTTTGAAATCGCGCTGGATCAGATTGAATGCCTAACTGTTGTAGTGAAAATTCGCTGGGTTGAGCAATTTGACAATTTTGAACTGGAATCAGGATAATTTCTTTGTCTGGAGTCTGGGTTGAAATTGCCAGTAAATCTCCGTCTGGGTGAATGTGGACTGTTTCGGGTTTGGGAGCAACTGCCATTCGACCACAAACAGTGGGGTGACGCGGATTTGATAGATTGATCGCAACTAGTTGATTTCCGGGTGGAAGTTGTTCTCTGCGAGTCGCACCAACTGGCATAGCGCCGAGGGTTTCAACGACAAAAGCTGTGCGACTATCGGGTGATAGAGCCAGCGCATAAGGTGCTCCGGTAACTGAGTTGGAAGCATTGATTTGTGCGATTCTCGGTGCCAACGCTTCCTGTTTGCCGTTGAGTGGCAAAGTCAAGATCGATAACTGATCGCTCACACCTGGAGCAGGTAGCTTACCATCACTATAAGTACTAGCAAGAAAATCACCGTCTGAAATGGCAGCAATGTAGCGACCTGCAAACCTTGGTAATTGCTTTAGCGATTGAGCATTACTGAGTTGAGTTGAAATTAAGATCAGTGTCAGGAAGGCGATGATAAATGCGATCGCGTAGCCTCTCGGAACCAGAATCGCGCTTCGAGTTTTCAAGGCAAAACGTTTCTTGCTATTCATAATTAATGAAAGGATTAATGCTCTTTTAACTGCTTAAACATTTCGTTTCTTAAACGCTGCTTCCGCTAAAGCCATTGCCTGCTGCACTTTGACAAAGCCAACATAGGGAATCATATGCATAATTGCTTCAACAATCTCTTGACGATTGGCTCCAACGTTTAATGCTCCATTGACATGCACCTCGAGCGGCAGTTCTGAGGCAGTTGTATTCAATGCAGTCAGTGCAGAAACGGTCGCAAGTTCGCGGGTTTTAAGATCCAAATTTGGACGAGAAAACACATCACCATAAGAGAATTCCACAATATAGCGTCCCAGGTCGGGAGCAATATCTTCAAAGCTTTTCACTACTGCCTCGCCCGATGCTTTGCTAATTTGGTTTAAAGCTTCTAAACCCCGACGATAACGCGCTTCATTGCTTTCTGCTTGCCGCCGACTTTCTAGATCCGGTTGCGGACTGGCAGCAGGAATTCCCCGTTGCTTGAGATCTGCAAATATCTGCTGCGCAGCAGTAACAGCAGCCAGTGTTTTGGGATACCCTGCATACACTGTCATTTGCAACAGTAACTCTTTAATTTCAGTCTCAGTTGCACCTGCTCGCAATGCACCTTCGACGTGAGCCTCAACCGAATTACTCTGATTTCCCAGAGCCGTCACCATTGCTAGAGTGGCGAACTCGCGGGATTTGAGGCTGAGTCCACGCCGATTCCAAATTTCACCACGTGCGAATTCGATGATTAACCGTGGTAAATCTGGTGCAAGGTTTGCAAACCGAGTTGCAATTGTTTTGACTCTATCGCCTTCTGTTTGCTGCAAATTCTGAATGCCGAGTTGATAGCGATCGCCTTGCGGTCTTGCTGAAACTGGCTGAAACTGGATTTTACGTTCTTTGAAAACTTCCCGTGCGATCGTCATCCCATCTTGTGCGGCTGGAAATCCAGCATACACGACCGCATTCAGAATTATTTCTATCACTTCTTGAGGACTACAACCCACATTCAGCATTCCATGAATGTGAAATTTGAGGGCAGGACGAACCGAGCCGATCGCAGTCAATGCCGCCACAGTCGCAATTTCTCGCTGTTTCAAATCAAGTCCGGATCGGGATACAACATCGCCAAATACATGCTCAACAACCATCCGGCTTAAATCTGGTGAGAACGGCTCCAGTGGGCGAGTTGCGCGATCGTACTCTTTACCCCCAACTCGCTTGAGTGTCTCGATGCCGCGAGTATAGCGATCGCCTGAGCGATTTGATTGAGCTTGTGTTTGCTTTTGAGTTACGATTCCCAAAACAAATGTTGTCAGAGTCGCAATTGCTGAGGTAAGGAGCGATCGCCGCATCCGTTGAGAGGTTTGTGGCATAACTTTTACTGCTGTAAAGTTCAAAATAATTCTGAGTGTTCAAACATTTCTACAACCCAGACATCATGCCGCCATCTGCTAAGAGAGAAACACCCGTGATGTAAGGACAATCGTTGGACGCAAGGAATAACGCAGCTTCGGCAATCTCCTCCGCTGTTGCAATCCGCTTCAGTCCATCCACCAATTGTCGAGCAGCTTCTACCTTCTCCTTTGAGCCTCCCGTTGTCCGTTGAAACAGAGGCGTATCCGTAATCCCCGGCGAGAGCATGTTAACTCGGATTCCTAGCTGTCCATAATCCAGTGTTGCCGCCTGCACTAAACCCAGTAGTGCTCGTTTGGCAGCTGCATAGGCAGCCATACCTGGTCGAGTAGCTACGGTATGCTGAGAAGCAGTAATTACAATGTTTCCACCCCGCTTCAGCATGTGAGGAATCTGGTATTTCATTGCGAGGAAAACGCCCCGTAGATTTGTGTTCTGAACCCAGTCCCACTCATCAACGGTGATCTCGTGGAGTGGCTTTGAAAGTACATCACCAGCATTGTTAAATGCCACATTCAATTGACCATATTTTTCAACGATACGGTTGACAAACGATTCAACTTCTTTGGGCTGCGTCACGTCCGCCTTAACGTAAGTGGCATCGCCACCATTCTTCTTAATCTGCTGTTCTACCTCGGTTCCCAAGTTTTCCCTACGTCCGCAGAAGCCAACTTTGGCTCCTTCACGGGCAAAGGCGATCGCCGCCGCACGCCCAATTCCAGACGTTGCTCCAGTGATCAAGACTACTTTTCCAGCAAAGCGGTTCTTTGAATTTGCGGGTTTGGGTGTAGGCTGTTGAGCATTCACTTTTGTCGTAAATCCAACCGTAGCGGCTCCAGCAATTCCAGCAATTCCAGTTTGAATGACTTGGCGACGGCTAGATTGTTGCTTTTTACTGCGGTTAATCATAATTTTTATGGTGTGGAAAATAATTCAAATTTTGCTGCCACCTTAAAAACTTTAGTTGACAGCAGACTTGCAAAACGAGCTTCAATAGCCTAAGTGTAGATTCATGTCCAAAAAACTGACAATAGCTTTTTTAGACACCACTCTCATGCACAAATTGCATTAATTATGAGTCGTCTACAAGATTTAGAAGTCTTTGTGCAAGTCGTCAACAGTGGCAATTTTGCAAAAGCGGCAGTGGCTTTAGACATTAATCCGTCTGCAATCAGCCGTCGCATTACTCAGCTTGAAAATCAACTTGGGGTGCGTCTGTTCAATCGCACGACTCGTAGCCTCAGCTTGACCGAAGTGGGAGAACGCTACTTCAACCGTTGTCTCAACATTTTGGCAGATTTGGAGGAAGCTGATCGCGAAGCAAAACAGCACAGCCAAGCGCCCCAAGGATTACTCCACGTCAGTTGTTCGACTATGTTTGCCCATCGCCATCTGCTTACGCGGATTCCTGAGTTTTTGGCACACTACCCGCGCTTAAGCATTCAACTGGTGCTGAGTGATGATGTGGTTGATGTGGTCGGTGAGGGCATAGACGTAGCAATTCGTATTAGTGAAGTGGCAAATTCTTCACTTATTACACGTCGGTTAGTGTCTGATCGCCGCATTACTTGTGCGGCTCCGGTTTATCTTGATCGCTATGGAACACCGAAGACTCCTGATGATTTGGCTAATCACAACTGCATCGCATTGAATGCATACAAAACAACTTTGAATCAATGGCGCTTTCGCGATCCAGTTGGACTCAGAGAAATTAGGGTAGCTGGAAATTTTACAGTCAATAGTGGGGTAGCGCTGTACGAGGCTGTACTGGCAGGTTTGGGAATCGCTCGTGTGTCAGCATTTTTGGCAGATCAGGCGTTGCGTTCAGGGCAACTGATTCCCATTCTTTCTGAGTGTGAAGATAAGAATGATGTTGGAATTTATGCCATATTTCCAAGTAATCGTTATCTACTTCCTAAAGTGCAATGCTTTGTCGAATTTCTGGTCAAAAGCTGTTTAGACAACGGAAACACAACTATTTAGGCGGGAAGTGAGGCAGAGGATTTGACGTTTTTATTTAAAGTAAAAAATATGCAGATAAAACTGAATTTATTCCTATTGACAAAAAAAGATAATATGTATCATAAAGGAATTTCAGGATTTTAGCTTCGGTAACAGTTTCTTTATCAGATCAAAAAATTCAGTCTAATGATCTGTGCTTTATGCAATTGAAAAAAGTGACTCTGAAAAACTCAGAGTCACCCGCAAAATTTTCAACTAAAAATCTCTAGCCATTTGAAGACGTTGGAGGTGTAGTTGGTAGTTTAGCTTCCAATTGTCTTGGTGTTGAAGTTGACACGGACTGCTCAGAAATTGGTGTCCATTCAGTGTGGAAGGCACCAGGCTTATCCAGACGCAGGTAGGTATGCGCCCCGAAGTAGTCGCGTTGAGCTTGTGTGAGGTTTTGAGGCAAGCGATCGCGACGATAGCTATCGAAGTAATCCAAAGATGCACTAAATGCTGGCACTGGAATTCCCAGTTTTGCTGCTGTTACCAACACGTCACGCCAAGCATCTTGTCTATCGAGAATCGTCTGCTTGAATTCAGGAGCTAATAGAAGGTTAGGCAGCGCTGGATTTTCACTAAAAGCCTTCTTAATCTTGTTCAAAAATCCAGCACGAATAATACAGCCACCCTTCCAAATCCGCGCCATTTCACCCAGATCCAATCCAAAATTATACGTATGCGACGCGGTAGCTAACAAAGCCATTCCTTGAGCGTAAGAACAGATTTTCGAGCAATAGAGGGCATCCCGCACTTTGTTGATAAACTCTTGGGTATTTCCCTCATACTTGCCAGTTGGACCTGTCAGGATCTTGGATGCTGCTACGCGCTCTTCTTTAAAAGAAGAGATAATGCGGGCATTCACCGCTGCTATGATTGTCGGAATAGAAACTCCTAGTTCCAACGCAGTCTGTACCGTCCAACGTCCAGTCCCTTTTTGACCTGCGGCGTCAACAATCAAATCTACCAGAGGTAAATTTGTTTCTGGGTCAATGTAGGGGAAAATATTTGCCGTAATTTCAATCAAAAACGAATTGAGTTCGTCCGTGGTGTTCCATTCGGCAAAAACTTCATGGAGTTGATTATGGTCAAGTCCAGCAGCATTTTTCAGTAAATCGTAGGCTTCTGCAATCAGCTGCATATCGCCGTACTCAATGCCGTTGTGTACCATTTTGACGTAGTGACCTGCACCACCAGGACCAATATACGTCACGCAAGGACCATCATCGACTTGGGCAGCAATTTTGTTAAAAATTGGCTCCAGATACTGGTAAGAGCTTTGGGTACCTCCTGGCATCAGTGAAGGACCATTGAGTGCTCCTTCTTCACCACCGCTGACGCCCATACCAATGAACCGAAACCCAGCGGGTTCTAGTTCTTGGGTGCGGCGAACCGTATCTTCAAACCAAGAGTTGCCACCATCGATAATAATGTCGCCTTCGTCCAGCAAGGGTTTGAGCTGAGCAATCACTGCATCTACAGGTTTACCTGCTTGCACCATGATTAAAATTTTTCTGGGACGTTCCAAAGAAGCCACAAACTCTTCTAACGTAAAAGCAGCTTTAACGTTTCTTCCTTGGGCACGCTCAGCCATGAATTTATCAGTTTTGTCTCGCGAGCGGTTGTAAACTGCGATTGGAAAGCCGTTACGCTCAACGTTTAGAGCGATGTTTTCACCCATAACAGCTAAACCAATCACACCAAAGCTTTGCTGTGTCATAAAATTCTGGCTAACTCTTGCAGATTCTCTTTATCTTCAAGGGTAATCCGAGATTTCTGCTTCTCTCCTAAAGAAGACATTAAGACTTCTTAAACATACCCGAAATATTGAACCTACACAGATAAAAAATTTTAATTTGTATCTGATTCAACAACTTTCTGGCAAAATTTGCAAAATTGAGATATTTAGTTATTTAGTTATAACGATGGGGGGACTAGATACTTTGAACTGAGTACTTCTACTCCCAATTTCTCATCTTCAATCCCAAATCCCTAGTGAAATGACACAGTAAGGAGTAACCACAAAATGCTGGCATATATCCTAGCGTTGACTGTCGGTCTTGGAAGTGTAGCACTTTACATAGCAGCTTTCTTTTTTCCTGAAATCCACCGTAAGAATGATTTTATTTTGAGTGGTGTAGGACTGTTCTACGCCTTAGTCTTATGGATATTTGCCCAACGCATTACTGGGGGTCTTTTGCTGGGTCATGTGGCTAGTGTGGCTCTTTTGGGTTGGTTTGGCTGGCAAACGCTGTCGTTACGTCGTCAACTCACACCAAAGATACAACAAACTCAGATACCCAGCACTGAAACAGTAAAAACAAACATTCAACAGCAAGTCTCTGGGTTGTCGCTTCCACAAAAACTTGTTCAATTGCCAAAAAGTATTGTTGGTAGTTTTTCTGGGGTGAAAAACCGAGTCCAAACTCTGGGTAAAAAGACACCTGAAAAGTCTAAAACGGCACAAACTCCTGCACCCACAGCCAAACCAAAGGTTGAGGTTGTCGATGGACGCACTCCAGTCACAAAGCAACCACCAGTTACCCTACCTGCTACCACTGATACCAAAGCAAAAACTCCAACAGCAGAAGCACCAGCACCTCCAGTTATAGAGGTGATCCCGCAAGCAGTCCCACCAAATCCCCCATCGCCGGAATTAGTGGAAGCGGCTCAAGCACAGACGGAAACTGAGGAAAAAACAGCACCTGTGGTGGAAGTTCTTCCCCCAGCAGAAGTACCACCAAATCCTCCAAATTCAAATACTTAAGTAGCAAATTTAACTAACAAACTACCTGCACTCACCGCTTGCACAAGTGTGGGTAGTTCAATTCTCAAACATGATAAACACAGGGCTAGTCCAAACTTTGGAATCATCAACCTGACGCCCTGAAATATAAATTGGCACAAAACCGTGAGGACTCGACTGAGGTTCTACTGTAAAAGTGCCACTAACATCTCTTGGCATAGGAGTTGCACTTAAGCGTTCTACCGCAATGAAAAGTTCTGCTCCTCGCAATTCTTGCCGTAAAATTCCTTTGTTGAAAAGGTCTTTGCCAGAAAATTCCCACTTAAATTCTGGGCAATGGATATAAGGATTGCGGCGTAATGGACTTCCCACCTTAATGTAACTATCGATTTCAACATGGAGTTGGAATTGCGCATGGAGTAAATCGGAGAGTTCCATATCAATCGCATCAGAGTCTCCGTAGGTATCAGAGCAAAACTCTAGTTTGAGTGCTCCATCTCGTCTAACATATTCCTCTGGATGTTCTAGACCATTAACTTGATAGTTGTGCACTAATGTATTGGAAAATTTTAAGGTTCCACGCCATGCAGCCCAACGATAGCGGTCTTTTATCCGTGAACCACCCCAGCGCAGGCGAATTTTATTTGCAGCGTAACCTGCTTCAAGTTGGAGGTTACGATGCCAGAGTAAACCATTATGGGTATGTGCTGCAATTTCGTCCCAACCAGTGGTACCTAGCAATCGATAGTGAATAGTCACTGAATCAGATCCAGGAAATTCATCTCCTTGAATGTGTGATCCTGACCAAAGTAAAGCGACTAAGCGATCGCCCGTTGTCGCCCAAGTATGACGAGAACGCAGCGCCTGACTTATATCCAACTTTGTCAGCGAAGGAGAAATCACCCCCGTTAGTCCACCATTCACTCCAAAAACCGCTGTTCCAGGAACACCACCGCCACAACGCCCGCGATGTTCATCGCCATTCGCTGACACCCCGACTTTATATCCTCGACTGATGGCATCTTGGTAAAACCAAGGGAAGTGTCCCCAAGACGAACCAATTTCTATCAGACGTTCCAGTTTGGGGTGATGCCAGTCTAAAATGGCACGTCGTCCGCCTATGTGAGGGATGAATAGGTGCTGTTCTGGATTATGGATATATCCAGCGTAAAGCTTATCTACGGGCCAAGCCCCAGGCAGCAGTTGCTTTCCTTTCATGTCTTCATTCCACTCAAAAGAGCGAAGCAACTTTCCTTGGCGATCATAGGGAAATAGCACTTCGTCGCCTAAGAAAACAATATTGCGATCGCCCCCCGCCGCTGAATTCCCACACCATTCTGTACCGGGATAGCAAAGAAACTCGCCTTCTTGCGTCACCTCCCGGCATAGCTTTACATCTTCCTTCCACCGCTCCTCAGTAATATTAAAATCATTCGCCGTATAACCCAAAACATCCAAGCCTGCCACATCTCTACCGTAGGCAAAATTATACTCCGTACTATTCGTTCCTATTGTGTTGTTGGAGTGGACATGAAGGTCGGCAAAAAAGGCACGAGGGTAAGCCAAGTTACTATCTGCAGTGATGGGAGTGGGAGCGCTTTGTAACTCAGTTCCTACTAGAGTCGCTTGTAGTATTGTTTCTTCATCCGCATTCAGAGTCAAGTTGGTTTTTACCACCGCCCAACCTTGCTCTGGTATGTCAAGCGATTGCTCATGTTGTGTTCTACAATCTGTTAATCGCAGTTGTCCTCCCAATCCCCAGCAAGTATTACCCCAGACATCTTCTGCCCGTATTACTACAGGAAAAGTGGCCCCCGTCTTAACCAGACGTGGAGTTACAATTGCAAGTTTTGCTGGTAATCCTGGCACAATATCAATCACGACATCACCAGGAATGTCGGCAAAGCGAGAGGTGCCAACGGGGTCAATGTAAGCACGGAAGCGGAAACCTTGCTCAACAAAAGTTTGTACTCTTGTTCCTGGCCCACCAGCGCGGCGATCGCCCAACCGAATCAAAATATGGTCACCTGGTTTGATATAACCATCGACAATATCTACAATAATCGCCTTTTGATAAGGACGTTCATGTCCCTTCTGGTCAAACCGAACTTTGAGTGACTGCACCGTCGCAGGACTCTCACCAGGAAGACAAGGGCGACTTTGGTATTCTGCTGAAAGATAGTTAGCTCCCTTGGCGTCTTCCGTCTGAAACAGTCCCCAGTCTGAGTAAAATTTGAACGTTACCTTAATCCAAGCACCGTCTGCAATACCAGAAGCACCAACTTCGTAATCAAGTAGAATTTCCTGCCAACTTCCAGCCTCAATTTGTCGAGTTGAACAGTGCAAACGACCAAGAAACGGTAAGCTGCTGACATACTCTAGATATCCCTCGGGATGAGTATACTCTCCGAGCAATGAATCTAGGTTTTCGTTTGATATGTAGTTTTCCTGAGTCATTATGTTCACCGAATTGGTACTAAGCCTGCTTTTTCAACAAATTGTTGACCTTCTTTAGACAGCAACAGATTAGCATAACCAACTCCAGCTTGTTCATCGGCTCTACCATCCCGACGAATGATGACATACAAGTACCTGGTTATAGGGTAAGAGCTATCCCGGAACGCTGCCATATTCAGTTTATGATTCTCAGTCATAGCTGGTACATACTTGTTGGTGTTACCAGCAGCCAAGGCTACAGGGCGAACCGTGTGCTGAGTGACAACTAGCATTGCTGCGCCGATACCAATTGCTCCTGGAGTAGTGCCAACATCACGAACAAGTACAGTGTAGTCACGACTGGAACGTACCTTAGGGCTAACACTGCCAACTTTTGAACCAAGAAGTGTTTTGAGCAAAGCGGTTGTTTTAACGTTGATACTAAAAGGGACTATCCGCAAGTCTGGTCCTCCGACTTCTTTCCAGTTGGTGATTTTGCCCATGTAAATTTCTTGGAGTTGAGTCACCGACAGTCCAGGAATGGAAATATCTGGATGGGTATAACAGCCAAGCCCATCAATCGCAACTGCGACTTGATCCAATGTAAAACCGCGCTCAATTGCTTGTTTATACTCAGCATCCTCAAGAGGACGACCGGACAAAGCAAAGCTCAGTTGACCTTTGAGCAGCATCTCAATTCCTTTACCAGTACCAGGTTGGTTGTCAACTGGCTCAGTGTAGCGTAGGAGAAAATTTGGGTGAGTTTGGTTGATAGCCTTGTGTGTACCTTGAGCCATTAAAGATGCAAAAATGAGGGAGCCACCAAAGTTGAATGTACCCTGTGGCAAATTCGGAACTTCCTTCATGGAAGTGTAATTTTGGATATCAGAAGAGGTGTTGGCAGAAACTTTCTCATTGCTGAGAGTTGCTGACGATTGAACTTGGTGCCAAAGAAAGTAGCCTCCTAGACTAAAAAGCAGCAACACTATGACTGACAAAGTAATCTCACTCTTGAACAGTGTAGAGCTAGTCATTCTCTGTGTGCTAGGTACGGAAGCAATAACAAGGGGCTTACCGCACCTTTTACAGTGTTTAGCTGTTTTAGGATTTTCATCATAGGTACATGAGCCACAGATAATGTTTCCCTTGGCATTTGATTCGTTCGTATGCATTTAATTCCTTGAAGATGTATTTTGTGAATTACGGAATAGCAAAAACAAATTCTTTGTTTGCCAGTTGTTGGCAATGGGCTTTTGTGGTAGACGCCCCAAGATTTGTCAGACTGACGCCGTAAGCACAACATTCACCAAATTATGGGAATCAGCTTGGGCAACAAGGAAATATATGGCTTCCTTACTTTCTTCTACTAAGCAATTTTTTATGCAATAGTGATATTTTTTACATTATTGCAGAATAATTTGTTCATTCTTTAGGTTATAGAATAATCGCAATATTTGATATCCGTTGGTAAAGAAATTCAAAGAATATTAACACAATCTTAAATGTCGTATGCCTACAGTACGGCTGATATCCTGTTCAAAGGAACACCTTTGAAGAAGAACTCAGTTGTCAGAACGCAGAACTCAGCAATCTTTTGAATGGGGATTGGGACCCCACTCAATTGAAGACAACGCTCTTATCCTGCACCAGGGTTTCCCTCCCGCAGTACTGGATCTCGTATAGACGGTGGGGTTTTGAACCCCAAAACTCAGAACCCAGAACTCTACAATTTATGCGCTTGTCTTTCTTCTTATTCTGATTTGTGAGTTCTGAGTTCTTTTGATAAAAAACGAAGAACCTCAACCTACCCAATTTTTCACAAATCAGTCTTGACTTGACTTATTGAGCAGTGATTGGTCATTTAAGATTTGTTAAGGAGTAAAATCTCTTGGTTTTTCTACTGTTCGCAGCAACTCTTGTCCAATTAAAGTCAATAATGCTAAGAAAGCTAGAAGCGACGCACAGGCGAAGGCCGCAATAGTATCGTATTCGCTATAAACTCGTTCTATATGTAATGTTAGGGTGTTCGTATCTCCAATCAATTTACCTGAGACAACCGAGACGGCTCCAAATTCTCCAATTGCCCTAGAGGTACAAAGTATCACCCCGTAAAGTAACGCCCAGCGAATAGAAGGAAAAATCACGCGCCAGAAAATCTGCCAGGAATTTGCTCCTAGTGTTTGCGCTGCTTCTTCCTGTGCAAGTTCCATGCTTTGCAGCGTCGGGAGGACTTCTCGGATCACAAACGGAAAGGTGACAAACATGGTTGTCAAAATCATCCCAGGTAGAGCAAAGATAACTTTTATATTTGCAGCTTCTAACCAAGAACCAAATATACCTACGGTTTGGCTGTAAAGAAGGATGAACATTAAACCAACAACGGTAGGTGAAATGGCTAATGGCAAATCGATAATTAAGAGTAACAGAAATTTACCGGGAAAAGAGTATCGCGCGAGAATCCAGGCAATTAAAATCCCAAAACCAGTATTCATGGGAACTGCAATTAAGGCGATCGCCAAAGTTAAAAACAGGGCATGACGAGCTTCTGGTGTTCTAATTCCTGTCAAGTAAGCTGAAATACCTTGAGCAAACGCTTGATAAAAAATATTCAATAGAGGAAAAACAACGACGATCGCCAAGAAAGATAAACCAATAGCAATCAACAAATAGCGTCCCCAAGGAAATGATCGTGGCTTTGCTTGTAAGCTACCTCTCATACCGCAGACTCCACCATTGCACGAGATTGGTACAAATTAAAATGACTAGAGAAAACAACAGAAGCACGATCGCCACCGCCGTTGCACCGCTATAGTCATATTCTTCCAATCGACGGTAGATGTAGACAGAGCTAATCATCGTTTCATAAGGAATATTACCGGAAATTATCAAAACGACACCATACTCCCCAACCGCACGCGCAAAAGCCAGCGTAAACCCTGTCAAAATTGCAGGTAATAATTGCGGAAAAAGAATTCGCCAAAATGTTTGCCAAGCATTTGCTCCCAAAGTATGTGCTGCTTCCTCGACTTCTGGTTCAATCTCCATGAGAACGGGTTGCACGGTTCTGACGACAAAAGGAAGCGTTACGAAAACTTTAGCAAAAACAACTCCCAACACAGATGAGGTCAAGTTTACCTGCTTGATACCAAGCTGTTGTAAACTGTTTCCTAAGAATGTTCCCGGATCAAGGTAATGTCCGAGAACACCACCAGAACCGTAGAGAGAGACTAAAGCAATTCCAGCAACCACAGAAGGCATGGCAAAAGGTAAATCCACCAAACCATCAGCTAAGCGTCTACCTGGAAACTCATAGCGTACGAGTATCCAGGCTAGAATAACCCCAAAGATGCTGTTAATTAAAGCAGCCAATAAAGCAGCACCAAAGGAAAGTTTATACGCTTCCACAGCAACAGGAGCTGTGATCACTTGCCACAATTGTTGCCAAGAACGTTTGGAAGCTTCTAGGAAGATGACGCTCAAGGGCAGAAGAATAATAAAGCTAATGTACGTCAGGGCTAAACCCTGCAAAAGTGATCTATGGAAGCGCTGAATTGATAAAGTCGATGAGAGAACTGACATTAAAATTATCGGGTTCGAGCTGCTGCTTGAGCGTTATCAAATAACGCCCCATCGGCAAAAAGCTTCTGGTTCACAAGTTTCCAACCGCCAAAATCAGCGATTTTATACAGCGTTTTCACAGACTTGTACTGGCTGGCATTTTGTTGATATGCTTGTTGGTCGTTTGGACGATAGCCTGATTGAGCATAGATTTGTTGACCTTTCGGTGAGAACAAAAACTTCGTAAATGCTTCTGCAACTTCGCGAGTACCTCGTTGATCAACAACCTTGTCAACAACGGTCACTGGAAAATCGACCTGGATATTACTCGCTGGCACAATATAAGGATAATCTTCAGGAATGACCTTGTTGGCAAAGATAATTTCGTTCTCAAACGTGACGAGTGCATCACCAATTTTGTTTTTCACAAAGGCATCTGTCGCTTCTCGCCCACTACTCACCATCGTCTTAATGTTTTTGACGAAACTTTTGAGATAGTTTTCTGCCGCCTGTTCTCCTTGAGACTTGAGAATTGAGCCGTACCCTGCTAAAACTCCCCATCGAGCATTGCCACCAGTTTGAGGATTGATTGCTACTATAGATATACCATCATGAGCAAGGTCTTTCCAGTCCTGAATTTTTTTGGGGTTTCCAGGTCTTGTGACTATGACCATAACTGTGCTCGCGGGGGAAGCTTGATTGGGTAATCTTTGACTCCAATCTTTCCTGACAAAGCCTTTTTCTACCAAAGGATCTAAGTTGCTTTGGAGATTTTGAGCCAAAATGTCAGCTTGCAAACCACCCAAAATAGCTCTGGTTTGCGCTCCAGATGGACCATAGGATTCTTTGAACTTGACATCTTGACCGGTTTTTGCTTTCCACTCTTGCTGAAATGCTGGAATCGCTTTTGCGTAAAACGCTTTAGCCACTCCATAGGCAACTAAAGTTAGCTCAACTGGTTGTGGACTTTTAGTAGCAATTTTTTGGATTGGATTGGTTGCTAATGCCTGGTTTCGACTGATATTGCCTGTTTGAGTGCAAACAGGAATTATAAACCCAGCAGAAAACAGCAAGGCGCGTAATGCAGAACGCCTTCTCATGGATAGAGCTCCTGGTAACTAGTAATATTAAGCTGGTATGACTTTACAACAGAATCTAGGTAAAAAGTTTTCTTAAAATTTTACAAAAAACTTTAGTTCAGAAAATGATACCAATTTTCTTTTTGTTTAGCAAAATCATTTGGGGTGTAAGAAACCCCCTAAATTAATTGAGGGGCAAGTATAAGGATTTCAGCAGGCAGATGCGCTGACTTTTTAAATGACATGTAAAAGTCTTTCTCATGGATAATAATGAGAAGACATTACTATTCCTTGGCATGAAATCGTGACAGAAACTGGAAAATACAAAGATACAGTAAATTTACCCAAAACTAAATTTGATATGCGAGCAAACGCTGTCAAGCGGGAGCCAGAAATCCAGAAGTTTTGGGAAGAAAATAAAATTTATGAACGCCTGTCTCAAAATAATCCAGGCGATTTATTTATATTGCATGATGGACCACCCTATGCAAATGGTGTTCTCCATCTTGGTCATGCTTTAAATAAAATTCTTAAAGACATTATTAACCGTTATCAACTGCTGCGCGGGCGTAAAGTTCGTTATGTACCTGGTTGGGACTGTCACGGTTTGCCGATTGAACTGAAAGTGTTGCAAAATATGAAGTCGGCAGAACGACAAAATTTGACGCCTTTGCAACTGCGTCATAAAGCAAAAGATTTTGCCCTATCTACAGTCAATGAACAGCGTGAAAGTTTCAAACGCTACGGTATTTGGGGTGATTGGGAACACCCGTATCTAACTCTAAAACCTGAATATGAGGCGGCTCAAGTTGGTGTTTTCGGGCAGATGGTGTTAAAAGGCTACATCTATCGTGGTCTGAAGCCAGTACACTGGAGTCCGAGTTCTAAAACGGCATTGGCAGAAGCTGAGTTGGAGTATCCTGAAGGTCACACTTCGCGTAGTATCTATGTGGCTTTCCCAATGACGGGTTTATCGGAGGCGGTAAAACCTGCACTTGAGGAATTTTTTCCTGAGTTGGGTGTGGCTATTTGGACGACAACTCCTTGGACAATTCCAGCTAACTTGGGTGTTGCTCTTAATCCATCTCTAAACTACGCAGTTGTTGAATGTAAAGATGTTGCATCTGAGGGTTCTAGAAAGTATCTGATTGTTGCTGCGGATTTGGTGGAACGTCTTTCTGAAGTTCTGGGAACTCAGTTAACAGTAAAAACCACAGTCAAAGGGAAAGATTTAGAACATTCTACTTACCGTCATCCCTTATTTGACCGCGAAAGTCCGATTGTCATCGGCGGCGATTATGTAACGACTGACTCGGGTACTGGTTTGGTACACACTGCTCCAGGACATGGTCAAGAAGACTACATAGTTGGTCAGCGCTACGGTTTGCCTATCCTTGCGCCAGTGGATGACAATGGGAATTTTACCGCAGAGGCGGGACCTTTTGCTGGGTTGAATGTTCTGGGTGATGGAAACCAGGCGGTGATTGATGCTTTAACGGCGTCGGGTTCTCTGTTGAAGGAAGAAGCTTATGTTCACAAGTATCCTTATGACTGGCGGACAAAGAAACCGACGATTTTCCGGGCGACGGAACAGTGGTTTGCAAGCGTTGAAGGATTTCGGGATGAGGCGCTGAAGGCGATCGCCACAGTAAAATGGATTCCCGCCCAAGGTGAAAACCGCATCACACCAATGGTTGCAGAACGTTCTGACTGGTGTATCTCCCGTCAGCGCAGTTGGGGTGTCCCAATTCCTGTTTTCTATGATGAAGAAAACGGCGAACCTCTGCTGAATGAAGAAACTATCTCTTACGTCCAAGCAATCTTTGCCGAAAAGGGTTCTGATGCTTGGTGGGAACTTTCAGTTGAGGAGTTATTACCAGAAAAATACCGCAACAACGGTCGGTCTTACCGTAAGGGGACTGATACGATGGATGTGTGGTTTGATTCTGGTTCATCCTGGGCAGCGGTGGCAGAACAACGACAAGAGTTGCGCTATCCTGCTGATTTGTATCTGGAAGGTTCAGACCAACATCGCGGTTGGTTCCAATCGAGTTTGCTCACCAGTGTAGCGGTTAACGATTGTGCGCCGTACAAAAAGGTGTTGACTCACGGCTTTATCTTAGATGAACAAGGGCGTAAGCAAAGTAAGTCGCTGGGAAACACGGTTGAACCGAAAGTCGTGATTGAAGGTGGGAAAAATCAAAAAGAAGAACCCGCTTATGGTGTAGACGTGTTGCGTTTATGGGTGTCGTCAGTAGATTACACCTCAGATGTGCCTTTGGGTAAAAATATCCTCAAGCAACTGACGGATATCAGAAACAAGATTCGCAATACGGCGCGGTTCTTGTTGGGTAACTTGCACGATTTCGATCCTCAAAAAGATGCAGTACCCTTCGAGGAATTACCGCAGCTTGATCGCTATATGCTGCACCGGATGACGGAAGTCTTTCAGGAAGTGACGGAAGCATTTGAGAGTTTCCAATTCTTCCGCTTTTTCCAAACAATTCAGAATTTCTGCGTGGTTGATTTATCCAACTTTTATTTGGATGCTGCAAAGGATCGGCTGTACATCAGTGCACCAAATGGTTTCCGGCGTCGTAGCTGTCAAACGGTGCTGAAGATTGCTTTGGAGAATTTAGTACGGGCGATCGCCCCTGTGTTATGCCACATGGCAGAAGACATCTGGCAATTTCTCCCGTATGAGACGCCTTACAAATAAGTGTTTGAAGCTGGTTGGGTAGAGTTGGACGAGAAGTGGCAAAATCCAGAGTTGGCTGTCGTGTGGCAACAATTGCGACAAGTACGGAATGAGGTGAATAAAGTACTGGAAGAAGCCAGAGTCAAGAAATTGATTGGTTCTTCCCTAGAAGCTAAGGTGTTGCTGTATGTAGCAGATGAGCAGTTACGACCCACAGTGAAATCACTGAATGCAACTCAGAATGGAATAGACGAACTGCGTTATTTGTTCATTACCTCACAGGTAGAGTTGTTGGATTCTCCGGAAGCGGTGCAAGGGCTGGAGTACAAATTGCAGTCCGATGCGTGGGAAATTGGAATTGTGAACGCAGAGGGGCAGAAGTGCGATAGGTGCTGGAACTACTCAACTCATGTCGGAGAGTCAGCCGAACATCCCTTGATTTGTGAACGTTGTGTTTCTGCTTTAGCAGGGGAGTTTTAAGAGCAATACGGTTGCTGATAAGATAATTTGCAATAGTGACCTTTGTAGAGACGTTGCATGCAACGTCTCTACACGTTTAAACAGAACAAAAGGGTAAGAGAACAAGAAACTTTACCTCATTCCCCTCATCTCCACATATTCTTTAAGGGGTAGCAACTTCTAAATTTGTTCTTGGGGGTTTTTCACGCTCAGCATACTCTAACTTTTGCAACAACTCTTGAGTTAATTGATAGAATGCTTTTGACCCTGCTGTGCTGGAATTATTTAAAACAACAGGCTTAAAACTGTCAACAGCTTTAGCAACATTTACATCCACTGGTATTTGTGTCTGACAAATTTTTGCATCGCCAAAATCTTGATGAACGCGCTGCATCACTTGTTTATAATATCTGCCGCTGAGAAAGTTAGTGTTAGACATTGTGAAGATGATTCCCAGCATTTGTATATCTATATGTGCTTCATGTTCGTGACTTTCTTTTAACTGGGCGATGCGTCTTTCCAGCAATTGAATACCCACCACGGATAGTGGTTCTGGTTTAGCAGGAAGTACATAGTAGTTACTTGTTGCTAAAGCACTACGAGTCAAAAGATTATATCCAGGAGCGCAGTCTAAAATGATAAAATCGTATTCTTGCCGAACTGGTTCTAAGATTTTTCCCAGCAAAACTCTTTCAAAACGATTCCAAATCGTTTCAAATTCGTTTTCACCCAAACTGACTGCTTGTTGATGCAGCATTTCTGAGACAACAAATTCATCGTACAAGTCAATATCTCCTGGTAATAAATCTAGTCCAGGGAGATCGCAAACTTGAGGCTGAATAATATCTCGAATTGTCAATTTTGCTCTTGATGAAGGGCTGATAATGTCATCTATCAGATATCTCAATGTCCGTCTGTTTTTGCGAAGCTTGGCAAAGTCTACGGGAGACATCAGACTAAGTGTGGCACTAATTTGACTATCTAAATCAAGGACAAGCACCCGCTTGTTATGATTTTTGACTAAACAAGTAGCCATATTGACGGTAAGGGTGGTTTTACCAACTCCGCCCTTCATATTTGCAGTCGCAATGACATATCCCATCGGTTAATTCCTCTACTAGAGCTTTCTCATCTACTTAACGCAAATGTTTTATTATAGAGAGAAAATTTTTGCGAAGTTTAATATTTTGACATAGTCAAGAGTATTATCTCAGTGACGCTTCTTGAATTGAAGCAGTCCAGATTATAGCAGTGAGCGGTACTTTTTTTTCAATCTTGGATTCTAGCTCAGCGTTAGCCGAATATCACTCGCGAATAAACTTTGTAAGCGGTACAGTTGAGCGCCCATTTGATAAAGCAAATCGCCTTTTCCTAATAAACGAGCAGCGGTTGTTTGTTTACCTCCCAAGATAATAGCTGAATCCGCTTCACTAGCAGTTCTTAGTGCAACCCTTCCTGGTAAATTTGAGCGGATAATTGGGGTGACAATACCGGCTTCCGGGCGTTGAGTGGCGATAATGAGATGAATTCCTGCGGCTCTTGCCATTGCGCCTAATCGTTTTATACTTTGTTCTAATGCTGTGCGGGATTCTTTTTCTGCCATGAAGTCAGCATATTCATCAAAGATGCAGACAATTCTAGGCAAAGGCTGAGGAGAACGTTGATTATAAGTACTTAAATCAGCGCATTTCGCTTTTTCAAACCGTTGATAGCGGGATTCCATTTCTGTGACGAGTTCTTGCATCAGTTCAATAGCGCGATCGCTCTCCTTCACAACAGGTGAATACAACCACTGCATCCGCTCAAACTCAGGAAATGTCACTCGTTTAGGATCAACGAGAGCGATTTGTAAATGTGCAGGGGAATGACGCAAAATGAGACTCAGAAGGAGCGATCGCAAATACTCACTCTTCCCACTCCCAGTTGTACCCCCTACCAAAAAGTGGCACGTATTTGGATCAGACAAATCAGCTTCTATCAGTTGTCCCTCCAAATTCACCCCAATTGCAATTTTTACTGGCGCTGTTGCTGGTAAAACTTGGGATTTTATGTAATCCTCAAACTTAGCAACTTGTCTGTCGGGACGAGGTAAATCAATACTGACATATCCAGCTTGAGGGGAAATCAGAGGCGGATTTGCTAACCCCAACTGAACTTGCAAATCTGCTGACAATTTGAGCAAAGAGTTCACTTTAACACCAAGTTGGGGTTTGAGTTTCACCCTAATAAAAGCTGGACCAATAGCCGCCCCGTGGTAATCTACATTAATACCAAAAGATTGCAGAGTGTTAACTAAATCTTGAGCCATCTCATCAGGATTAAATGGTTGCTTATGATTGTTTCCTGTTTGCCCATTCTGTTCAACTTTTTCTTGTTGATTCTCTTCGTAAGATGATTTCTCACCTTCAGATTCTTCCACAAAGTAATTTTGACACTTTTGCTGCTGTGGACAAATTTTGCACAGGTGAGGCTGGGTTGTTAAAGGCGGAGGATTAGGATTCGGTGGTTCCCAAGTCAACCATTGACGCATTTGCTGTAATTTATAAGGAATCAACTGATGAACCGTATTTTCCAGTTGTTCCCAGGAATACTGATACTCTTTGAATTCTGGCAAAACACAGTAAACTGCTGAGTCAACAGCTACTTTATTCTTTTGCCACAGCATATAACTATAAAGCGCAACCTGCGCTAATTGTGCTGATGGATCGGCTGGTTGATAGGTTTTAAATTCCACCATACACAGACGCTTTTTCTCAAAGTTATAGACTAAGCAATCAAATTCTCCTGCTACCCGTTGCTGCGTGTTATCGGGTAAATTAAAGTAATGCTCAAGCCTGCGCTCTTCACTGAGAAAAGTTTTACAAACAACTGTTTCTGCACTGCAATAGCGTCGATTGATTATTAGCAATTCTGCAAAGTGTTTGATGAGTCCTTGTAATCCCTGCCAAACTTTGAATAATGCTTGTGCTTGATTAGAATCTTTTTTTATAGTTTCTTGTAGGTAAGAATAAAACTTGATTTCATAAAAAATTTCTTGTAGACGAGAGGCGATTTCCTCTATCTGTGATTGTGGTGTTGTTGATTTTAAAAAGTCTACAAATCGAGGCTCTTCAGTAAGCAACCGCAGAAAATCATTAGCTAACTGATGAAATGTATTACCAATTCCAACAGCATTTTCTGGTGGCAAAAATAATGTATTGCCTCCAAAGCGCTGATTGAGATAAAATAAGCGTGGGCATTCAAAAGCAACTCGTACTTTTGTAGCGCTTAAAGATAATTGTTCGGATTTTTTTGTTTGCTTTGAACCATTAGCTGCCATATCAAAAATAGTACTTACAGCATTGGGATTATAAACTTCCAATAAGCGACGATGGACAGCAGCCAGATAGACTGTATCCATCGCAGCATAGTGTAGTTGTTTTTGTGTGAGAGGTCTTTTTCCCCAGTCACTTCCCTGTTCTTCCTTATCTACATCAGAAAATTGACAAAGTTCTGTTGCTAAGGTTTTCAGTTGTAGATTAGAAACTTGCAAAACTTCGCGGGTAATTTTTCGGGCTAGCTTTAGCGTACAGGTAACATTTGGTGCTAGCTTTCCTCCAAGATATTTTAAATCAAAGCTGGCGTTATGAAAGACCTTTTCTATTTGAGGATTAGCTATAATTTGATTAATAAAATATGCTGCTAAATCAGGTTTGTTCAATACATCGAGGATCAAAGCAGAGTCACTTGTTAAGTTTGTAGGTTCAGCTAGTACCTGAATGAGAGATAGTTTTGGATAGTAAGTATCCCAGTCAGCAATTTCTGTATCTAGCCATAGTGTTTTGGCTGAAGCAAATTTGATAATTTGCGTTCTGATTTCAGTTGCTTGTGTGAGGTATTGCATTGGCTAAAATAAAAACATCACGTTTTAGCTATGAAACAAATTAATTGGTCTTGTAATTTAGCTTTTGGATTAATAATTTTTACCTTCTGTTCTTGACACAATAGTTCAATCAATAGTTGAACATCAGCTTCTTTCACAAAAGAAAACTGACTGCTAGATTGTGTCATTAAAGTTGGAACTCCCATGTAACCTTGACTTTTGATTATATTCAACAAGAAATCTTTGACAGGTCTGAAATCTTTTTTTCCATTTCTCTCTTCTGGAATCGGCTCTTGTTTAGAAAGAATTCCTAAATCCTGTAATAAAGTACATTTTTCTAAAATTTTAGACTCGCGGATTAAAGTTTGTAGCTCCTGTAAAGTAATGCTTTTACCTACAAGAAGCAATTCATTAGCTTCCACTGATTTTACAAAGCTATGATATGTCGCCAAATAGTGAACAGAAGACAGACTAGGCTTGATATGGCTGTGATTCGTATATGTAAAAATCTGTCTGTAGATTTGATTTCCGGCAAGATTTGGCTTTCCTACTCCTCCAGCACGGAGTAAGTACATAGTTTGACAAAGATTTTGCTGAATTGCTTTTTGACAAGCATTCATCACATTGAAAAAACTTGTCATGTTTGGATCTTCTGTCCAGACTATCCCTACTCGCTCACGCTTACCAGGTTGTTGATAACTCAAGGAATAACTAGCGTACTTTCCACTGATAAGTTTAGGCTTAATTTCCTGTACTTGTATTGCTTCTAAAGCTTGTTGCAACATCCAAATTAGGTCGGATGCGGCTAACAAAGTAATCTTGGTATTTTTTTCCTGAACTTTTTGAAATTCCTGCTGCCATAGCAATTCAAATTCTGCTTTAATTATCTCCCAAGGTGGCGGTGGCGGCGGCGGCGGATCTCCACCACCTAACCATTTGGGCTGAGGGGGTTGTCTATCTCTAAATAGCCATTCCTTGTAATCCTGGAATAGTTGTCTCCCCAGCATCAAAAAATTGCGGGGTGTAGCTTTACGGCTAGGAAACACTTTCTCTAACACCTGTTGATTTAAGGGGTAAATTGGGGAAACAGGTTTAGGGGAAGCTTGATTGTGCACCGGATAGAGTCGAGAAGCTAATAAAGCTTCGCCTTCTTCCAGGGTGATGCGTTTGAGTGGAATTCTGATACTAGCCCTATCCAAGTCAGAAGGCTGAACTCGCTTGGAATTCTCATTCCAAGTACTTGTCCTGATGCTGATGATAATCAGGAAACCTTTCCACTTGCCGTTATAAATCGTAGAGTTAACGTTGAATAAAGCTTGTAGATCAAGAGAGCCATCTGGTAAACGAGCAATGCTATCTAGTTGGTCAAAACACAAGACAATCGGCTGAGTTTTAGCGGATATTTTGCTAAAGTTGCCTAAAATACCCCGCGCCTTGTCTTCATCATCAATAGATTGCTTAACTCGTAACTTTTTCAAACTTTCTTCATCTAGATCATCCCCTTTCAACCATTCACAGGCGAGAGAGTATAAGTCTGGATTAGTCAGGTCATAAAGGACACCAAAAAATTCATTAGCATTGTAAATTCCTGTAGTACCAATAGTCTTTTTGAGGATGTCAATGAAGAGTTGGCGATCCCGTTCAGCGTCTGTTTTTCCAAAAAAGCCTTTAATTATATTAATAAATTTTTGCTGATCGCTTTTTAACTGCTTTTCAATAGTAGACAAGCAGCTTTTGATCCAAAGGATTAATTGAGAATCTGCTTGTCCTACTGGAGCATTAACTAGGCTATCAACGGTGTAGCGTAAGATGTGCTGCCAAATACGGTCACTTTGAGAAAATGGTTCAATGTAGACGAAAAAAGCTTGGTCATTTAGCTGTTCTTTGATCTGACCCATAAAGTGAGTCTTTCCTGTTCCAGCGTCGCCATAGAGAATGAGGCTGCGGGTTTGATGGTCTTGGGAAATCTGTGCTATGAGACTTTTGATTTGGGTTAATGGCTTTTGATGAATAGATTCAACAGTAGGGGGTGACTCCTGCTCTTCCCAAAAGTTTCCTGCTGCTTGGTTATCAAATGGATTCAGCGATTTTTTTATAACTTCATCAATTGTTGCCATGCCAATATCCCTGCTGTCTCAAAGTTAGCCTGCTTGTAATTTGGGTGTATATTGCTAAATCACGGTGATGAAAAATAAGGAGCCACCGCTGATTTGGGGAATTCCAGCGTCAACTTGTTCAGAACCATAATCCCCTGGTTCTGCCAAAGTACTTAATTCAATTTGGTCTGTTTCTTCCAAACGATAAAGTGCCTTATCTACTTCTTCTGGTGACAACGGGGGTTGCAATTTTTCTCGCACATGAAAGATTGGCAAATAATTGTCAGTACCCAGTTCCCGATCCAATCTCCGGATAGTTTCTAAAATTTCTTCGTCACTAATATTGACAATCGTTTCTGGAGAGCATTCTTCACTCTGATGTGCTGGAGTAGATACCTGTTCAGGCTTATCGTGCAAAGATTTTCGCAAAAACCGCACGTAGTTATTCAGCAAATCCAGGCTAATGGTTGCAGCGCCCTTGGGAGTATAATCTTCCCGTAGATACTCCAGTCCTCGTTCAGTCAGCCAAACTTCAGCTTTAACTCTTTGGCGTTTGATTTCAGCGTCAATCAATCCCCGTTCACTCAGGGTTTTCAATATGGCTTCTTTCTCAGGCGCTTTCAACGACGAAATTTTTATTTTGCTGGGGGAAACTTTACCAGCAGCTTTACTTATCTTTTCTAGTACCTTGAGTTCTTTGTCTGTGATGGGCAACTGAGCTGGTTCAAGTTTCAGCAGGGCGTTACCAGGTGGTAAAATCTTAACTGTGGCAATCTCGCGGGAATAGTCTAGTAGTTCGCGATCGCCTAAACTTTGACAAATTTTGTCTTTACCTTTAAAACTATCGAAAATACTAGCACTAAAGCTTGACTTATAGTTAGCACATCCTAGTAATTTGAGTAGAAACTTTAACTCATCTGTATCCATGCGGATTCTAGCCTGTATTTAAATCAGCACCACTCTAGCTCAAGTGGCAATAATTGACACCTTTTCTTATCCTAACTAGATTTAGGGTATTTAGGCAGGGTGCATGTTATCTAAATATCAATACATATCAGTCCTAAATCATAAACCTTACGCGCACGCTACAAAGAACGTAAGAAACAAGATCCCCTACTTCTCACCAGAAGTCGAGGATCTTGGTTTTTCAATTCTCACTCACTCTCTCATTTCCCCATCTCCCTTACCTGAGATCTTGCACCATTACAAGTAAACCACTCTGGGTTGATAAATGTTTTGAAATATACTAAAAATTCCGTTCCAGTTTTAGTCCATTTTAATGGACTTCCCCTATTAGCCTGGGACTTACAGTCCTAGGCGGACGAGAACGGAGTGAAATAAAATGTAATTATTTTTATATTTTATTGATCAGGTGCAAGATGTAAGCTACCTCAGATCTTGCACCTGAGTTAAAAACCGGGTTTCTTGAGAATGCCTGCTCGTAGAAACCTTAATTTCTGGTTCAGAAACCCGGTTTTTTGGGTTTTGTTGAGAATGGTGCAAGATCTCAGCTACCCCTTCACCCTTCTCACCAAATCAAACATCAAAGAACGCAATCCCACAGGTAACAGCGACAACCCCAACCCAGTCCACGCCTTAGCAGGAGAAAAAGACTTCCCTGCTAAAACTAACTCTCTTCCTTTTTGCGTTTCACCCTTTTCAATCAACCGTAAACCTAACAATAACTGTGTCTCCGCGAGACGTTCTTGCCTAATTTTCTCTAGCTTTTGGGATTCAAATTGATAACTTTCTAAATACCGTAACTTATCTGTGAAATAAGGAATTGCCCTGTCAATCCCTTGCTGTTGTGCGTGGAAGCGATATTCCATCAAGAATTCTGGGAGATAATACCCTTTTTTTCCTGCCAAAGCCAGCCGCACAAATAAATCATTATCTTCACAATTTTGCCAATTAGGCTGCATAAATCCTAATTCTTGTAAGGCTGAACGGCGAAATAAGGTTGCACCAATTTGAAAGCTTTGATTAACAAAGACAACTTCCTGTAAATTATCAACAACACCTTCTGGCAAATTCGATCTACCCCAGCGCCGAGAATTTTCTTGTGTTTTTGTCTCATCTCGGATATTGTTAATATCAATCACCCAATGGTCACTTCCAACAAAATCAATATTGGGGTTTTTATCCAGAATTGCTGTGGTACGTGATAGAAAATCTGAAGTTAACCTATCATCATCATCAAATTTGATAAAATATTTCCCTGTTGCAGCATCAAAGCCAGAGCGCATATTATTGCTTTTACCAATATTTTGCTGATGACGGATATATTTGATGCGGCTATCTGTGTACTGCGACATAAGTTTAGGAGTAGTATCCGCAGAACCGTCATCGCAAACAATTAACTCAAAGTCTTGATAAGTCTGCTGGAGTACACTTTCAATTGCGAAAGGCAGCAAATTAATACGATTAAAAGTCGGAATACAAACACTGACTTTAGGCATTTGTGTAATTCTAGGGTTGACAAAAACTAAACTTAAGAAATCATTCTTTCAATTCTACTCTTAACCTTTTGGATGAATCGATTGGTTTTAGCCACAATACTCGGCGGCTTGAGTTGCTGAGGTCGTTTTTCTGGTTCTTTTAAAAATCGATAGTACAACAATTCATCTCTGTAACGAATATCAACATCTTCGCCTTGACACAACCGAGTAAAATTAATGGCAGGATAATTCATATAATGTAGACGATGAATTGGTTTTAATCCATCTTGGTTGTAGAGGACATTATTGATATTTACAAATGGATCGGCATCTGCACAATTGCCAGTTATGTCTCGACCATTGGGGCTGAGGGTAAAGTTAAAGAGTGGGCGCTTGCATCGCAATGTCATGTAACTAAATAAGTCTGCATCACACCACCAAGAGCGTTCATTAATCCAGGTAAACTCCTGGTTTTTAACTAAACATTTTCTTAGCATCTCTAATTCATCTTGGTTAAAAATTCCCTGTTTGGAACCGAAGAAACTAGAGCAATGTAATAGTGGTCTTACCTGGGATTCTGGCAAGCATATTGCCTTTTCAATCCGAGCAAAGTTGAGTGCTGCAACAGGAGTTGACTTGCCATGTTCCCAATCATCAAACACAAAGTCGTAGTGGTCTAACTTTTCTAAAACCCTATCCAGCGAACTCATTGCCAAACTATCAGCATCATAAAACACAAATCGTTTAAAGTTGCCATCAAAGGCACACATTTTCCTGAATAAATTACTTTGTTTGTACCATTTTCTAGAATGACCTTGCTTTAGCTGGCTAGCTTGGGCATGGGCATTCCAAGCTTGATTATAAAAATCTTGCCAGCGTTGCATTGAGCTTTTGTTCTCAAATAAGGTGACATTCGATCGAGAACTTACTTCTAGCTTCACTCGGTCTAGTTTCTGATCATAAGGAATAATACAAATCGGAAGATTTGGGCTAACATTCACTTCAATGCTGTTTAGTAATGCCACTAACTGATTATAAACAATATCATTAGCTAGTGTGTAAATACCAAAATCTTCCATCGCTAAATATCCTTTGTTTATTCACGTGGTTTATCAAAAATTTAAATTTATAAGTCGGAAAATGATGATATAAAATGTGATGACAAGCCATCCTATATGTATAGTAATCCGAAATGAGTTGTGAAAATTCAAAAACTAATAAACCCGACTTATCACCAGAAGTCGGGTATCTTGTTTCTTACAAATGATTTAGGACTGCTATATCACCGCTCTAATTAGTATTATTCCAAATAATTAGGTTTATGAACATCTTAATGCTATCTTCCACCTTCCCTTATCCTCCTACACGAGGCGGAACCCAGGTAAGGACATTTCATTTACTCAAGTATCTCAGTCAACATCATGCTATTACGCTGGTGACTCAACGAGAGCCTGATGTGACAGATACAGAAGTACTAGAATTACGGAATTATGTTGATAACTTAATTGTTTTTAATCGCCGTAAAGACACGAGTGAATCAGGAACATTACTAGAAAAAATCCAGCGGTTTTATTATTTTATACAAACAGGAACCCCGCCAAGTGTGTTAAACCGCTACTCAAGCGAAATGCAGACTTGGATTGATAACTTTGTGGAGGCGGGAAAATGCGATGTTATTACCTGTGAACATAGCGTTAATGAAATTTATGTGCGCTCACACTTTCAAAAAAATCTTAGAACTATAGTGAATGTTCATAGTTCAGTCTACGGTACTTGTCGCAACCAGCTAAAAACGGGCATTTCTGAAAATAGATTTCGAGATAGACTCTACTTACCACTTTTGCGTCGTTATGAACAACGCTATTGCTCTAAATTCTCAGCAATTGTGGTGACAACAGAAGAAGATAGAATTCAGATGCAAGAATTTAACCCCAAGACCGAAATTCAAGTTATTCCCAATGGGGTAGATTTAGTTTCTTTTCCCTACCGTACTCATGATCCAAACGGACATCGCATCATTTTCATTGGTGCAATGGATAATTTAGCAAACATTGATGCTGTTTGCTTTTTTAGTAACGAAGTCTTAAGCGAAATTCAAAAGCTTTACCCAGATACCACTTTTGATATTGTTGGTTCTCGTCCTGCACCAGAAGTTTTAGCACTCAAAGAAAAACCCGGTATTACAGTTACCGGGCGTGTTCCTTCAATGGTAGAATATTTGCACAAAGCAACAGTCTGCGTTGTGCCAATGCGAACGGGATTTGGTATTAAAAATAAAACTTTAGAGGCGATGGCTGCAGGTGTGCCAGTAGTAGCAAGTGAGCGTGGTTTAGAAGGACTAAGTGTAGATGGTTCAAATATACCACCCAGAGCATTACGAGCAAATCAGCCTACAGAATACGTTACTCTTATCAGTCAATTATTTGAAAATTCGCAATTGCGAACAAAGTTATCTCGTAACGCCAGACAATTAGTAGAAACGGAATTTACTTGGGAAAGCGCAGGTAAACGCTATGAAGAAGTCCTGACAAGTACTGGGTGTTGAGATCACACGGTTTATGACGACTCGTTATTAGTCACGGTGTTAGGCGAATTACCCTGGATAACGTTATTATTTTGAGTGCTGTGTGTGTAGATTGGCATAACAACATTATCGATTTTGTTTCTTATGACTGTAATCCCTCCACTTGCCTGATCCAGATAAATACCGGTGATCGGATAGCCTGCAGCCCACGGAGAACGAACAAGATCGTGAATATTATTATCTGAAATCAAGGTATTATCTTGATTAGACAAAGTATAAATACCCGCACCGTCATCAAGAGTGTTCATGACGTTGGAAATTTCGTTGTTCCTGATAGTGTTGCTTTTTAGCTTGTTGATATCCCTCGTCCATCCCCAGCCGATGCTGATGCCCGTGTAAGGAAGATTCCACAGTTTGTTGTTTTCAACGGTCATGTTTTCGACAAAACCAGCGAAAATTCCTACCGAACCTTGATAGTCCTGACCAAGGGCGGTAAGGGTATTGTTATTGATGCTAACATTACGGATCGTCGCTGTTGCAGGTTCCGCCTTTAAGAGGGTATCCATGACGATGCCTTGTCCCCCCAGGTTCTCGAAATGGCTGTTCGTAATGGAGAGATTTTCAACATCGCTAGAAGCATTGACGCCTGAGGCGCTCATATTACGGAAGGTGCATTTTTCAAAGCTGACGTTTCCCGCGTAAGACAGTTCTACCCCTGCGATCATCGTCGTATCACCCCATACGTGGGTTGTGCTAATTTCCGTGCCAGCCTGCCCGCCGATAAATCCTTTTTGCGAAGGTCCTGTCCAGTTGGCATCCTGAAAAATGATACCCTGAAAAACAATATTCTGTACTGGTTTTTCAGCAGTTCCGGCAATTTTTACAATCTGATCAAGACGCGGGGCGATAACAGTTGTTCGAGACATATCTTCGCCTGGGCGGGGTATGTAAAATAAAATGTGTGCTTCCTTATCGAGATAAAATTCTCCCTTATTGTCAAGAAATTCATAAGCATTCTCAAAATAATACGAGAGTTGTGGCTCTAAGAATTGGGTATTCACCATAAAAGCCAGATCTCTGCCTGGATTCTGCAGCGTGACAGAAGCAACGTTGCCGTTTATAAAAAAATCTTCAATTTTAAATCTGTTGATAGTCCAGTGTCTGAAAACTATCATTTCTGCTTCGCTGAGTTTGTTCCATCGATTGATCTCGTTTGGCTTTATTTCCACCCTTTTATTGGCTATATCCCAATTCACAACACGAAAATAAGTGCCAGCATTTGGTTGTCGGGCGCGGATAGCTGGAACGCCATTGACGAAAAGCCGACGGAAATCTTGGTTATCCACCGCAGTCTGAAAAATCTTTCCGTCCTGAGTTCGCCATCCTGTAATTACCTTACCGCCTGAAAGTTGAACTCTTCCGGGTGTTTCAGCTCGAAAAATGATCGAATACCCATTGAAACCACTGTCTTGTGCATTAAGGGTAAAAGTATCCGGCAGGTAATATGTGCCATTTTTCAGAATGACGGTTATATCGGTTTTCATCGAGGTATTGATGGAACGCAGATACTGCTGCACGCTTGTCAGGGAGCAGGGTGCTATTGTTGTACAGGCATTCCCCTTGCCGTTAAGGCCGACATATAGCGTTTTTCCCTGTGTTGCAGACTTGTTCTGCTTTGAGTTGGGGGAAACGATCGCAGAACTCGACAACTTTGTAGATAACTTATCCGTAAGACTAGCCAATCCTGGCTTTGTTTGGCTACCTATTGAGAATAATATCAACAAACAAGATCCAAAAATCCGCAAAACTGGAAAGGTTATTCCGTTTTGTTTACGAAAAATGAAGCGGTTGACCAGATGATTATTCATTTGGTAAAATATCACTCACAGAGAAAACAAACATATCTACTTTTTCCGTAGTGGAAAAGCTCAAAAAAACTGGGCGATCGCTCTTGATCGCCAAATCCCTTGTTTTCAATTGGACAAGTAATACTGATAAGCGCGTTGCATTCAAAGATAGTAGGTGGGCGCTTCATCTCCCCCTACTTCTAAATGCTGTTTATTACAGCAGTTTTCACATAAATGAACCGCACCTTTTGTAAGGGCGCAATGTTTTGTGCCCCTACGACTGTGGTCTATTTACATAAAAATGGCTGTAAAATTAATTTGTATAAAATGCAACTTCCATAACAACATTTATATTCGATATTTTTGTGATACACAATACGTAAATATACTGAACTTGCATATTTTCACTTAGTCGTGGTAGTGTATGTGATTCAAATGGAACCGCTATATAACCCTCTTGCAACGCCCCATTCATGCACTTTGGACTTACCCTAACAACAAAATTCCCGACTTCTTTTAAAGAAGTCGGGAATCTGAGTATGCGTGATTTATGCGCTTTGCGCAGGCTACACCTACACAAATAAAATCGGATTGGTATATTTGCTTCAAACCAGAAGCACTATGTTATGCTGATCAGTCTTCCGACGCTTTTGTTGTGTAATAATGTCAACTGATTTATACTGGTTTTAAAAGTGATTTAGAGGAAGTATTAGCTGAGATACGCCTTTGGCGTCTGCCCTTTGGGCGATAGCTTCGCTGCTGCCTAAGCGCAAAGCGCACGCTACGCGAACGGCAGATCGCAACAGAGTAACAAACACAAAAATGTGTCTAGTTAGACTCGTACTAGGGCATTTCCTGACTTCGGTCGTAAAAACTGCCCACAGTTCTGGTCTAAAAATCTGCTGACACAACAAACACCGCTTTCAATTGCGTGCTCGTCATGATATTGTGACTATATGCGGCTAGCACCGTTACTGGATACTGACCTACTCCTCCTTGTTCGTGATTGATTTTTCCGTCTTCATACTTTGCAACTGCTCTAGCAAGCAATCGACTTCTGCCTGCAAATGCATAAATTTTGTTAACTGCTCATCTTGGTAATAACACTTGTTTAGTTTGCTTGCCAAGATACTTTGGGTTTCTTTTTCTGACACACTAGATGTAGACATTGACGTATCTATCCATAAATCAACTCACACCATTAGAGATATTATAATAGGCGAGTTTTAATAATCATTAAATAATTGTATATTTTTCTCGCACAAATTTAACACCTCTGACAGGATGTTTGAAAAGTGTTCATTTATCGTACTGTTTCCGTAGCGGTAAGGTGTACAAGCGTGTTACGCAAGATCAGCAACTCCTTTTTTAGGAGTTATCTTCCACTGCACCGCACTTCAATATGACAATTTTGACTTTCACAAACATCCTTTAGAATTGTATTTTAGGAGACTGGACATGGGACAGTTTTGTTCCAAAAAACAATTTCACCAATAGACCTCTCCAAAAATGGCTATGAAACCTTTACGGCGCTTGCACTAAAAATCGATTTTTGGAGAGGTTTAATCGATAGATGCTAGATACCCCTTGCGCTTGCATAGCATCTAAGGTGCAAAATAAATACTACATAGTGTTCTCAATTGGAGCTAAGAGCTTTTAAATACCGTGACTTTGAGCCTGTCTGCTGCTAAATCTCATCGCCAACCCTGGCTTGGACTTATAGAACAATATCGCGAGTACTTGCCTGTCAACGAAAAAACACCAGTTATCACTCTACAGGAGGGCAATACACCCTTAATACCTGTTCCCTCAATTGCACAACTTGTTGGTAGACAAGTGCGTGTCTTCGTCAAATACGATGGTCTTAACCCCACTGGTAGCTTTAAAGACCGAGGGATGACATTGGCAATTTCTAAGGCAAAAGAAGCTGGAGCAAAAGCTGTTATCTGTGCCAGCACGGGTAATACCTCAGCAGCCGCAGCAGCTTATGCTCGCCGTGGAGGAATGCGTGCCTTTGTCCTAATTCCTGATGGTTACGTGGCGCTGGGCAAGTTGGCACAGGCGTTGCTGTATGGGGCAGAAGTCCTGGCAATCAAAGGTAATTTTGACCAAGCGCTAGAAATTGTGCGCGAAATGGCCGAAACTTATCCAGTCACTTTGGTAAACTCTGTCAATCCTTACCGCTTAGAAGGTCAAAAAACAGGGGCGTTTGAAGTTGTTGATGTTTTGGGTAATGCTCCAGACTGGCTATGCATCCCAGTGGGGAATGCGGGAAATATCACAGCATATTGGATGGGATTTTGTCAATATCATCAAATCCAAAAGTGCGATCGCCTACCTAAGATGATGGGATTCCAAGCAGCAGGTGCAGCTCCCCTCGTGACAGGACAGCCAGTCGCACATCCAGAAACCATAGCTACAGCAATTCGTATTGGCAACCCCGCTAGCTGGGAAAAAGCAGTTGCAGCCCAACAAGCAAGCACGGGCAATTTCCACGCCGTCACCGATGCGGAAATTATTGAAGCTTATCGCCTTTTGGCATGCGAAGAAGGGATTTTCTGCGAACCTGCTAGCGCCGCTTCCGTCGCCGGTTTGTTACAGGTGAAAGACCAAGTTCCCACAGGTGCGACAGTCGTTTGCGTCCTCACCGGAAATGGTCTCAAAGATCCAGATACAGCAATCAAACACAGCCAGAGCCAATTTAAACAAGGCATTGAGCCAGAACTGTTGGCAGTCGCAGAGGCAATGGGATTTTAGAACAGTAAAGGACAAGGGGAATAAATAACAATAACTTTCTATCTCCCCTACACCCAAGCGCTCCCCTATCTCCCCTGCTTCTGGTTTGTCAAACCATTTATAGCATCAGCAAGAGCTGTGGTTAAACTTTTGCGCGTTTGGGTGTGGTTGTCTTGTTCTGTTTTCAAAGCTTGTAGCAGGCGATCGCGTTCTTTGGTAACCAAAATCAATTTTGCTTGCAATTCCTCCACAGATTTTAGTTGTTCGACTTGTTGTTCAATGACTGTTGCAGCAGTGGGATCATCAAGTCGTGCGTCCTCAATACCTTTAATTTGCTGTATTTCTGCTTTTAAAGAGGCAATTGTCTGTTGCGCCATTTGAGCATCTGTACGGCGTTGTTCCGCTTCGATGTTGTAAAGTTTGCGCCATTTTTCGCCACTTTGCCACCCCGCGTCCTGTTCGGCTTGAATTTCCACAATCTGCTGTTTGAGGGCTTTAATTTCTGCCAACCACTGTGAGGTTAATTCTTCTGTCATAAATGCTTTTGTTTTTTACTGTTTTCAATGGTATTTTTTGTTACAAAAGTACTGTACTACTTTAACGAAGTTTTACAAAATTAAGGATCAAGTATAACCATACCCAGTTAGAGAGTTAAAATATTTAACGGTTTGAAAACTCAAATGTAAACGCCGTAATGTCTGAAATTCCCCCTTCCTACCCCATAATTGAACCTGATGTCAGAGTACCGACTTTAAGAAGGCTGCGTCAGTTAAGTCATTTACTCGATAGAGCTATTACCGTTCCAGGAACGCAAGTTCGTGTTGGTCTAGATCCAATCATAGGATTAATACCTGTTGGTGGTGATTTTTTAGGAGTCATGCTTTCAGCGTACATTGTCCTTGAAGCTGCACGACTAGGAGCACCTGGCGCTACTTTAAGTAGAATGATGATCAATATCATTCTTGATGGCTTAGTAGGTGCAATACCCATAGCAGGAGACCTGTTTGATTTCGCCTGGAAAGCGAACGAGCGTAATGTTAAGCTACTCGAAGATCATCTGAGGTCTCCTAGCCACAGGAAGAGTGCAGACAAGTGGTTTGTATTTGGGGTTTTTATTGTATTATTCATAGTTGCTATTGCATTAGTCGCATTTACCGTAATGTTCATTAGACTACTTGGATCACTGCTTGTAATGCTACAGGGATTGTTAAGTGGCGGTTAAAACAGTGAACAGGGAACGGGGAACAGTGAACAGGGAACAGGGAACAGGGAACAGGGAACAGGGAACAGGGAACAG